>NZ_JBJGYU010000012.1:0-128901 GCF_054050155.1 Geodermatophilus sp. SYSU D00703
CTCGCAGAGCTCGCTGCGATGCTCCCTCGGCTGTCGTCAGACGGTGTCCACCGGTCCGACTCCGCGCCTCGGTCCGCTCCTCGCTCGCAGAGCTCGCTGCGATGCTCCCTCGGCTGTCGTCAGACGGCGTCCAGGTAGCGCCAGGCGCCGCCGTCCCGCACGAACCGGCTGACCTCGTGCCGGCTGCCGGTCTCGCCGGCGGACCGGTACCAGGCCCGGAACTCGACGGTGCCCTCGTCGGCGAACAGCCCGCCGCCGGTGCTGCCGAGGACGTCCAGCCCCGTCCAGCGGAGCGCCGGGTCGAGCTCCAGCGAGCGCGGCCGGGTCGTCGGGTGCCAGGTCGCCAGCAGGTAGGCGGGGTCCCCGACGGCGAAGGCGCTGTACCGGGAGCGCATCAGCTGCTCGGCGGTGGCCGCGGTCGCGGTGCCCGCGTGCAGCCGGCCGCAGCACTCGTCGTAGGGGAGCCCCGTCCCGCAGGGGCAGCGTCGGGGTGCCATGGGCGCAGTCTCTAGGGTCGCCCCGGCGCAGGAGGAGGTGGGCGGTGTCGTTCGAGCGCCTGACCGCGCCGCTGCGGATCGGCCCGGTGACCCTGGCCAACCGGGTCGTCTTCCCCGCCCACCTGACCGACTTCGCCGTCGACGGGCTGCCCACCGCCCGGCATGAGGCCTACTACGCGGCCCGCGCCGCCGGCGGAGCCGGGCTGGTGGTCACCGAGGAGTCGACCGTCGACCCGGCCGACCGGCCCTACGAGAAGCTGGTCCGCGGGTACGACGACGCCGTGCTGTCCGGGTGGCGGCTGGTCACCGACGCCGTCCACGCGCACGGCGCCCCGGTGTTCGCCCAGCTCAACCACAACGGTGGCCAGTCGGACGCCACGCACACCCGGGCGCCGGTCCTCGCCCCCTCGCCGGTGCCCGACCCGCTGTTCCGGGAGGTGCCACGGGAGGCGTCGGCCGCCGACCTCGCCCGGCTGGTGGCCGGCTACGCCGACGTCGCGGCCCGCTGCGCCGCCGCCGGCTTCGACGGCGTGGAGGTGCAGGCCTCGCAGTCCTCGCTGGTCCGCCAGTTCCTGTCCTCGGCGACCAACCGGCGTACCGACCGCTACGGCGGCCCGCTGGAGAACCGCGCCCGCTTCCTCGTCGAGGTGCTCGCCGCCGCCCGGGAGGCGGTGGGGCCCGGCCGGGCCGTCGGCGTCCGGCTCGCCGGCGAGGAGGGCGTGGCCGGCGGGACGGCGCTCGCCGACGCCGTGGCCACCGCGCGCCTGCTCGCCGCCGCGGGGCTGGTCGACTACGTGAGCACCACCGTCGGCGTCGCGACCGCGACCCTCGAGCAGGTCGTCCCGCCGATGACCACCGCGCCCGGGTACGCGCGGTACGTCTCGGCGGCGATCCGGGCGGGCGTCCGGGCGGTGGCCGACGTCCCGGTGATCGGGGTCGGCCGGTTCCTCACCCCCGCGCAGGCCGATCGCGCCCTCGCCGACGGGGACTGCGACCTGGTGGGCGTCGCCCGCGGTCAGATCGCCGACCCCGAGTGGGCCGCCAAGGCGGGCACCGGGCGGGCCGCGGAGATCCGCCGCTGCCTGGGCTGCAACCAGGAGTGCGTCGGCCGGGTCGGGCTGAACCGGCCGCTGGGCTGTGTCACCAACCCGCGGGCCGGCCGAGAGGCGCCGCTGCCGGTCCCGGTGCGCCGGCGCCGGGTGCTGGTCGTGGGCGGCGGCCCGGCCGGGCTGCGGGCCGCCGCGACCGCCGCGCAGCGCGGGCACGCGGTCACCCTGCTGGAGCAGGCGCCGACGACCGGCGGTGCGGTCCGCGTCGCGGCGTCCGCCCCCGGGCGGGACGGGCTGCGGCCGCTCGTCGACGACCTGGCCGCCGAGTGCGTGCGGGCCGGGGTGGACGTCCGGACCCGGGTGCGGGCCACCGCGGACGACGTCCGCGCCCAGGCTCCCGACGTCGTCGTCCTCGCCACCGGCGCACGACCGACGCGGCCGGCGTGGGCAGGGGACGCCGACCGGGTGGTCGACATCGGGGAGGTGCTGACCGGCGCGGTGTGCCCGGCCGGGGACGTCCTCGTCGTCGACGACCTCGGGGCTGCCGCGGCGCCGTCGGTCGCCGAACTGCTGGCGGGCCGCGGCTGCGGGGTCGAGGTCGTGACCGCCGCGATGGTCGTCGGGCAGGACCTCGGGCTCACCCTCGACCGGCCGCGGTGGCGCCGCCGGGCGGCGGAGCTGGGCATCCGGGAGAGCACCGACCTGCTGGTGCAGGCCGTGGAGGGGCGGGTCGTCCGGCTGCTGCACCACCCGACCGGCGCCGTGCAGGAGCGCACCGCCGACTGGGTGGTGGTCGCGACGCACGCCCGGGCGGACGACGAGCTGTGGCGGGCCCTGCGCGACAGCGGCCTGGAGGTGCACCGGATCGGCGACTGCCTCGCCCCGCGGCGCGCGTCGGCGGCGACCCTGGACGGCGACCGGGTCGGCGCCACGATCTAGCGGAGTGGGAGGGACGCGGGGACCGCGCCGGGGTGCTCCGCTCAGGTCGCGTAGCGGGCGCGCAGCCCGTCGAGCAGGAGGTCCAGGCCGAACTCGAACGCGGCCGAGTGAGGGCGTTCGAGCAGCTCCGAGATGGCGGCGAGCAGGACGGGCTGGGCGGCCAGGAGGTCCGCACGCAGGTCGCCCAGGTCCTCGTCGTCCCCGGCCGGCAGGGGCTGGCTGCGCGTCCGCTCCGCCTCCGCCTGCCACTCGATCGCGCTGCCGATGACGTAGGCGCCGATGGCGAACAGCGTCTGCTGGGCCTCCCCCGGCGTGAACCCGGCGTCCACGAGCACGCCGAGCACCCGCTCGATCCCCGGGAGGCCCTCCGGGCTGGGCCGGTTGCCGGCGAGCACCCGCGGCGCGTCCCGGGTCGTGGTGAGCGCCTCGAACACGCGGCGGGCGTCCTCGCGCAGCCACTCCCACCACGGCTGCCCCTCGGCCGGCCCCGCGTGGGCGCGGCCGCTGCGCCGGACCAACTCCTCGGCCATGAGGTCCATGAGCTGACGCTTGTTGTCGACGTGCCAGTAGAGCGTCGGGCCGGACACGCCCAGCCGGGCGGCGATCCGCCGGAAGGACACCGCCTCCAGCCCGCCGTCGGCGAGCAGCGCCAGCGCCGCGTCGACCACCGCCTCGCGGGTCACGGGCGCCCGCCCGGTTCCCCCCTCGGCACCCACGGCGGCCCGCTCGGTCACCGCGTCGGGTTTCACGCTTGACACCCTAAAGGTGCCAGAGGACGGTGTCCGCCGTGTCTAACGCCGTTAGAGAGCCCGCCATCGAGGTGGTCGGGTTGACGAGGACCTACCGCTCCGGCGACACCGTCGTCGAGGCGGTCAAGGGCATCGACCTGCGCGTCGAGGCCGGGCAGACGTACGGCTTCCTCGGACCCAACGGGGCGGGGAAGTCCACGACGATCGAGATGCTCTGCACCATCCGCAACCCCACCTCCGGCTCCGCGCGGGTGGCCGGGTTCGACGTCGTCCGCGAGCGCGACCAGGTGCGCCGCCGGATCGGGCTGGTCTTCCAGCAGCAGACCCTGGACCTGCAGCTCACCGCCGAGCAGAACCTGCGCTTCCACGCCGAGCTGTACGGGCTGCCCCGCGCCGAGGCCGACCGGCGGATCGGCGAGGTGCTGGAGATGGTCGCGCTGGCCGACCGCCGCTCCGACACCGTGCAGCGCTTCTCCGGCGGCATGAAGCGCCGGCTGGAGATAGCCCGCGGTCTGGTGCACGCCCCGCAGGTGCTCTTCCTCGACGAGCCGACCATCGGGCTGGACCCGCAGACCCGCGCCGCGATCTGGGACCACCTCCGGTGGCTCCGGGAGAACAGCAGCATCACCGTGTTCGTCACGACCCACTACATGGACGAGGCCGAGCACTGCGACCGGATCGCGATCATGGACCACGGCGAGATCGTCGTGGAGGACACGCCGGAGGCGCTGAAGTCCAGCGTCGGCACCGACCGGATCGCGCTGCGCACCGACGACGACGAGCTGGCGATCGCCCGGGTCCGGGAGCGGCTGGGCATCGAGGCCGGCGTCCACGAGGGGCAGGTCACCCTCGCCGTGGCCGAGGGGGCGCAGGTGGTGCCGCGGCTGTTCACCGAGCTCGGCGTCGGCATCCGCTCGGTCACCGTCACCCGGCCCAGCCTCGACGACGTGTTCCTGACCTACACCGGCCGCACCATCCGCGACTCCGAGGGGCACGGCTCCCCGGCCTTCCCCTTCGCCGGGAGGCGATGACCGATGACGACCCGCGACACCGCCGTCCCCGAGCTGTCCCCCGCCCCCATGACGGAGGTCCGCAGCGACCTCGCCCACCAGGCGCGGGCCACCTGGGTGGTCATGCGCCGCGAGCTGCTGCGGCTCAAGCAGGACAAGGCCCGCATCCTCACGATGCTGCTGCAGCCGCTGCTGTTCATCTTCGTGATGGGGACGGGGCTCTCCAGCATCGTCGACACCGGCGGCTCCACCAGCTTCCAGGCGTTCCTCTTCCCTGGCGTCCTGGCGACGTCGGTGCTGTTCACCGCCGCGTTCGCCGGGATCTCCCTGGTGTGGGACCGGGAGTTCGGCTTCCTGCGGGAGATGATGGTCGCGCCGATCTCCCGCGGCGCGATCATCTGGGGCAAGTGCCTGGGCGGCGCCGCCGTCGCCACGGCGCAGAGCCTGGTGCTGCTGGCCCTCGTCGGCACCGTCGGCATCCCCTACTCGCCGTCGCTGCTGCTCGCCCTGGTCGGCTGCCTGTTCCTCGGCGCGCTGCTGCTGACCGCGCTGGGCGTCCTCCTCTCCACCCGGATCAAGACCATCCAGACGGCGATGCCGGTCAGCCAGCTGCTGATCATGCCGATGATGTTCCTGTCCGGGGCGCTGTTCCCGGTCTCCGGGCTGCCGGACTGGCTCGCCGTCCTCACCCGGCTCAACCCGCTGACCTACGTCGTCCAGCCGATGCGGCACCTCACCCTCGACTCGCTGTCGCTGTCGGCCGCCGAGCAGGAGCGGCTGCTCCCGGTGATCACCTGGTTCGGCTGGGAGGTGCCGGTCGGGGTGCAGCTGCTCACCGTCACGGTCATCACCCTCGGCCTGATCGGCCTCGCGGCGCGGGTCTTCAAGACCACCGAGTGATCTCTAGGCTGCCCCGGTGACGTCCCTCGCCGGGGCAGCCTGGCTCGACCTGCCCGAGCGCCCCCTCCTCCTCGTCCCGCTGGGCGCGGTCGAGCAGCACGGCCACCACCTGCCGCTGGCCACCGACACCACGGTGGCGTGCGCGGTCGCCGAGGCCGCCGTCGACGTCCTGGACGGCGTGCTGCTCGCCCCGGCGCTGGCCTACGGCGCCAGCGGCGAGCACGAGGACTTCCCGGGCACCATCTCGATCGGCACCGAGGCGCTGACCGGGCTGCTCGTCGAGTACGGCCGCTCGGCCTGCCGGTGGGTGGGCCGGCTGGTGGTCGTCAACGGCCACGGCGGCAACCTCGACGCGCTGCGGACGGCGGTCGCGCGGCTGCGGTCGGAGGGGCGGGACGTCGCCTGGTTCCCGTGCGGGACGCCCGGCGCCGACGCCCATGCCGGCCGCACCGAGACGTCGCTGGTGTTGCACGTGGAACCAGCGCTGGTGCGCGCCGAGCGGGCCGTGGCAGGGGAGACCACGCCGATCGCGCGGCTGCTGCCGCGGCTGCGCGCCGAGGGCGTGCGCGCGGTCAGCGCCACCGGCGTCCTGGGCGACCCGGCCGGCGCCTCCGCGGAGGAGGGCGCAGAACTGCTCGCCGGGATGGCCGGGCGGCTGGCCGACGCCGTCCGGGCCTGGGACGTCGACCCCACCGGACGGTTGCGGAGCTGACCCGACCTAGGGTGCCGGTCATGGCAGCGCCGCACGGGTGGTTGGTCGTCGTCGACTACCAGGAGGTCTTCCGCGACCCCACCTCACCGTGGACGACGCCCCGCTTCGACGAGATCCGCCCGCGGATCCGGTCGCTGGCCGAGGCGTTCGGGAACCGCGCGGTGTTCACCCGCTTCGTCGTGCCCGAGCAGCCGGTCGGGGCCTGGGCCGACTACTACGCGAAGTACGACTACTTCCGCGCGGGGCACGCGATCCCGCTGCTCCAGCTGTCCGAGGACCCCGGCGACCGCCGCGTGATCGAGGCGCCGACCTTCGGCAAGTGGGTGCCCGAGCTCGCCGAGCTCGTCGGTGAGGGGCCGCTGACCGTCGCGGGCGTCGCCACGGACTGCTGCGTCCTCTCCACCGTGTTGCCCGCGGCCGACGCCGGCGTGCGGGTGCGGGTGGTCGCCGACGCCTGCGCCGGCGCGAGCGACGAGGCGCACGAGGACACCCTCGAGCTGCTCGGCTGCTACGCCCCGCTGGTGGAGGTGACGACGACCGCAGAGGTCCTGGGCGAGGGATGACCGCTGGCCTCGCGGTCGCCGCACCTGCGGCGGAGCGGCTGCCCGACGGGTTCGCCGTCCGGCTGGACCCCCGCACCCGGCGGCGCGACGGGGGGACGGCGCTGCTCGGCGGCTCCCCGCTGCGGCTGCTGCGGCTGCGGCCGCGGGCGCGCGACCTGCTGCGCGGCGACCGGCTCGTCGTCCGGGACGCTGCCACCGCCGCGCTGGCCGCCCGCCTGCTCGACAGCGGCCTCGCCCACCCCGATCTCACCGGGGCGGTGCCCGTGGCCCTCACCGTCGTCGTCCCGGTCAAGGACCGCCCCGCCGAGCTGGACCGGCTGCTGGCCGCGCTGCGCACCGACCCGGACACCGCCGCCGTTCCGGTGCTCGTCGTGGACGACGGCTCCACGGACCCCGCGGCCGTGTCGGCGACCGCCGGCCGGCACGGCGCCCGGGTGCACCGGCACGCCACCTCGCGCGGCCCGGCCGCCGCGCGCAACGCCGGCCTGCGGACGGCGACCACCGACCTCGTCGCCTTCCTCGACTCCGACTGCGTGCCGCTGCCCGGCTGGGCGCGGGGCCTGGTCCGTCACACGGCCGACCCCCGGCTGGCGCTGGTCGCGCCGCGGATCACCGCCCTCCCCGCGCGGAGTGCCGGCTGGGTGGACCGCTACGAGACCGCGGTCAGCGCCCTCGACATGGGGCCGCACCCGGCGCCGGTCACGGCCGGGACGGCGGTGTCGTACGTGCCCAGCGCCGCGCTGCTGGCCCGCAGGCGCGCGCTCGGCGCCGGCTTCGACGAGTCGATGCGGGTGGCCGAGGACGTCGACCTGGTCTGGCGGCTGACCGCGGCCGGCTGGCGGGTGCGGTACGAGCCGGCGGCCACGGTCGCCCACGAGCACCCCGCCGAGACCGCCGCGTGGCTGCGCCGCCGCGCCTTCTACGGCACCGGCGCCGCGCTGCTCGCCGCCCGGCACGGCGCCGCGGTCGCCCCGGTCGTCGTCTCGCCGTGGTCGGCGCTGGCCTGGGGGCTGCTGCTGACCGGACGCCGGGGCGCCGCGCTCGCCGCCGCGGGGGTCCTGGCGGCCGGGACCGGGCGGCTGGCGCGGCGGCTGGCCCGCCCCGGGGAGCGCCCGCCGGTGGGGCTGGCCGCGGTCCTGGTGCTGCGGGGCAGCGCCGCGGCCGGCCGCACCCTGGCCCGCAGCGCCACCCGGCACCACTGGCCCCTGGCGGTGCTCGCCGCGGCGGTCTCCCGGCGGGCCCGCCGCCGGTTGGCCGCCGCTGCCCTCGCCGACGGCGTCCTCGCCTGGTGGCCGCACCGCCGGGAGGTCGGCCTGCTGCGGTTCACGGCCGCCCGCCGGCTGGAGGACCTCGCCTACGGCACCGGGCTGTGGTGGGGCGCGCTGCGCGCCCGCGACCCGAGGGCACTGCTCCCGGCCGCTCCGCCCGACATCGGCCCGCGCGCCGGGCGGGGGCCGCACCCGAACCCGGCTGCCTGGTGGAAACGCGGGCCACGGGCCACGATGGGCGCGAGATGAGCCCGAGCCCGCGGACGACGTCGTGACCACGGTCAACCCGTGGTTCGCGCTGCCCGAGGGACGCCCCGACCCCGCGCTGGCCCGCCGGCTGCGGGCCGCCCACGAGGCGCTGGTCACCCGCGGCGGGGCCCCGGCCCGCGACGAAGTGCGGGCCGTCGTCTGGGACTCCTGGCGGCGCTGCCTGGGCAGCGGCGTCGACCCCGACGGCAGCGCGCCGCCGGTCGACCTGCTCGACGACGACCTGCTGGCCTACCGCGCCGCCCACCCGCTGGCCCCGGTCCTCCCGGTGATCCGCCGGCTGCTGGTCGAGGACGCCGAGGCCGACCAGATGATCGTCGCGGTCACCGACGCCGCGGGCCGGATGCTGTGGGTCGAGGGCGACCGCCGGCTCCGCTCCCGCGCCGAGGGGATGAACTTCGTCGAGGGCGCCCGCTGGTCGGAGGAGGTCGCGGGCACCAACGCCCCCGGCACCGCGCTCGCCGTCGACCACGCCGTCCAGATCTACGGCAGCGAGCACTACCGGCGGCCGGTGCAGAACTGGAGTTGCTCGGCCGCCCCCGTGCACCACCCGGTCACCGGCGTCCTGCTCGGCGCGATCGACGTCACCGGCGGCGACCACGTGGCCAGCCCACAGGTGCTCACGCTGGTCCGGGCGACGGTGGCCGCGGTCGAGGCCGAGCTCCGCTGGCTGCACCGGGACCAGGACGCCGGCCGGCCCGCCGCACCGGCGCCACGGCCGGTCCCGCGGTTGGCGGTGCTCGGCCGCGAGCGGGCGCGGCTGCGGCTGCCCGCCGGACCGGTCGAGCTGTCGCTGCGCCACTCCGAGCTGCTGCTGCTCCTCGCCGAGGCCGCCGCCTCCGGGGGCGGCCGCACCGCCGAGCAGCTGGCCGCCGAGTGCCACGCCGGGGACGCCGCGGCGGTGACCGTCCGCGCCGAGCTGTCCCGGCTGCGCCGGCTGGTCGGCACCGACCTGGTCGGCTCCCGCCCCTACCGGCTGCTGGCCCCGCTGGAGACCGACGTCGGCCAGGTCCGCCGCCTGCTGGACCAGGGCGCGGTCGGTCCCGCCCTGGAGCGCTATCCCGGTGCGGTGCTGCCGCGCTCGGCGGCGCCCGGCGTCGTCGCCGCCCGGCAGCGGCTGGCCGCGCAGCTGCGCCACGCGGTGCTGGCCAGCCGCCGTCCGGAGCTGGTGCTGCGGTACAGCCGGCTGCCCGACGCGCAGGACGACGTCGCCGTCTGGCAGGCCTGCCTGGAGTGGCTGCCGCCCGGGTCGCCGAGCCGGCCCGTGGTCGCCGCCCACCTGCACTGGCTGCGCCGCGCGCCGAGGGGACCGCTGCGCGTCCACTGAACGGGACGGTCCTCCGGGCCGGTGCGGACGGCACGCGCACCGGCCCGAGGGAGGACCTCCCTGCCCGGCCCCGTCCCGAGCGTGCGAGGAGTGGGGCGGACCGGGTCCTCCGTCAGCCGGCGAGCGCGTCGGCGAACAGCGGGACGGCGTTGTCCAGCGCGTAGCCGATCCCCAGGGCCGAGCCGCTGGAGAACGCGCTGACCAGCGTCTGGTCCTCGAGGACGACGGCGTGGCCCTGCTGCACCGACGGCAGGGTCTGCCACAGCGGGTTGCCGGTGATCTCCGCTGCGTCGACGAAGATCGGGAAGACGACGGTCAGCGGGGCGTCCAGCAGCTGGAGCTCCTCGTCGCTGACCGGGACGAAGAAGTTCTCCCCGGCGAGGTCCTGGATCGCGGGCTTGTTGGTGAAGCCCAGGGCCTCCATGAAGTCGACGCGGGCGTCGCCGCGGACGTAGGCGCCGAAGCCCTCCGAGGTGTACGCGCCGACCGCGACCTCGGTGCCCTCGAACCCCGGGTTCGCCTCGCGGGCGTCGGCGAACTGCTGGTCGACCTCGTCGGTCAGCGCCGCGGCCTCCTCGCTGCGGCCCAGGGCCTCCCCGACCAGTTCCAGCTGCGACTGCCAGGTCGTCTGGTACGGGCCGACGCCCTCGGGCTGGCCGACGGTCGTCGCGATGGCGCTGAGCGCGTCGTAGCGCTCCTGCGTGCCGTCGGAGCGGGTGTCGAGGATGAGGTCGGGCTCCAGCGCGGCGATCGCCTCCAGGCTGGGCTCGAGCGTGTCGATGATCTCCGGGGCCTCGTCGTAGCGGCCCTCGGCCCAGGGCCCGACGCCCTCGCCGCCGAAGCCCAGCCAGTCGCTGGCCCCCACCGGCTGCACGCCCAGCGCCAGCGCCGTCTCGGCGTCCGACCAGCCGAGGGCGACCACCCGCGTGGGCTCCTCCTCGACGGTGACGTCGCCGAAGGCGGTCGACACGGTCACCGGGAACGCCCCGGACGACTCGCCCGACGGCGGAGCCGCGGCGTCGGGCTCCTCGTCCGGGGAGCCGGAGCTGCAACTGGTGACGAGGACGGCGGCGGCCAGCAGGGCGGCGCCGCGCAGGGCGGTGCGGGCGGTCATGGGCGAACTCCTTCGGGTGCAGGTGAGCCTCACCTAACTACCCCGGCGTCACGCCGGGATCACGGGGGTGCGCGGGCTCCTGCTGCAACGCCGGTGCAACGTTGCGCGCCCGCGCTGTTCCGGTCCGTGCCAGCAACGCGAGCTCCGCAGGTGCGGGTGGACAGCCCCTTGCGACCCCGCCGTTGCGGATCCGGTGTGGGGCACCGTGCAGATAAGCGTGGCCTAAGTCACTCCCCGGTTGCCAGACTCCGGCCGACGTGGCGATGCCACCGGCCCCTGCAAGGAAACAGACCCCTGCAACGAAGCGGAGGATCCGTGACCCAGATCAACGTGCGGGTCGACGGGGTGACCTACACCGACGACGTCGAACCCCGGACCCTGCTCGTCCACTACCTGCGCGAACAGCTGGGCAAGGTGGGCACCGTCGTCGGCTGCGACACGAGCAACTGCGGCGCCTGCACCGTCCACCTCGACGGCGCGGCCGTGAAGTCCTGCACCGTCTTCGCCGTCCAGGCCGACGGCAGCGAGGTCACCACCATCGAGGGGCTGGCCGAGGGCGGCGAGCTCCACCCGGTGCAGAAGGCGTTCCACGAGATGCACGGCCTGCAGTGCGGGTTCTGCACGCCGGGGATGATCATGGCGGCGGTCGACCTGCTGAAGGAGAACCCGAACCCCAGCGAGACCGAGGTCCGTGAGGGCATCGAGGGCAACCTCTGCCGCTGTACGGGCTACCAGAACATCATCCGGGCCGTGCAGCACGCCGCCGCCGAGATGGGCGGTGCCGTGGCCGAGGTGCCGCCCGCCCGCCCGGCCGCCGTCGACACGGCAGCCACCGACCACGTGGTGGTGCAGGCATGACGGTCACCGAGGACGCCGCGGCCCAGGCCTCGGCCAAGGAGGTCGGCAAGGCCCGCCGGCGCAAGGAGGACGCCCGGCTGATCACCGGCCGGACGACGTGGACCGACAACACGGTGCTGCCCGGGATGCTGTACCTCTCGGTGGTCCGCAGCCCCGTCGCCCACGCCAAGATCAGCAACGTCGACGTCACCGCGGCGCAGCAGGCGCCCGGCGTCGTCGCCGTCTTCACCGGCCGTGACTTCGCCGAGGAGCAGGGCTCCATCCCGTGCGCCTGGCCGGTGACGCCGGACATGGTCAACCCCGGGCACCCCTCGGTCGCGGTCGAGGAGGTCAACCACGTCGGCGAGGCCGTCGCGGTCATCGTGGCCCGGAGCAAGGCCGCCGCCCAGGACGCCGTCGAGCTGGTCGACGTCGACTACGACCCCCTGCCGGTGGTGCTCGACATGGAGGAGGCGGTCAAGGGCGACGCCGACCTCTGCCACGACCACATCGAGTCCAACACCGCCTACCACTTCGTCTTCGATGCCGGGGAGGCCGGCACCGGGGCCGACACCGACCAGGCCTTCGCCGACGCGGACGTCGTGGTCAGCCGCCGGTTCGTCAACCAGCGGCTGATCCCGGCCTTCATGGAGCCGCGCTCGGTCGTCGTCCAGCCGCAGGGCGACAACTACACGATGTGGTCGGCCACCCAGATCCCGCACGTCCTCCGGGTGATGCTGGCGATGGTCACCGGCGTGCCCGAGCACAAGATCCGGGTGATCGCCCCCGACGTCGGCGGCGGCTTCGGCGGCAAGCTGCAGGTCAACCCCGAGGAGGTCATCGCCCTCCTGGTGGCCCGGCGGCTGGGCAAGCCGGTCAAGTGGACCGAGACCCGCAGCGAGTCGCTCATGACCGCCCACCACGGCCGCGACCAGATCCAGTACATCGACGTCGCCGCCGACCGCGAGGGCAACGTCAAGGGCCTCAAGGTGCGGCTGCTCGCCGACATGGGCGCCTACCTGCGGCTGATCACCCCGGGCGTGCCGGCGCTGGGCGCCTTCATGTTCCCGGCGATCTACAAGTTCCCCGCCTACCGCTTCGAGTGCGACGGCGTCTTCACCAACAAGGTCCCCACCGACGCCTACCGCGGCGCCGGACGCCCCGAGGCGACCTTCGCCATCGAGCGGATCATGGACGAGCTCGCCGTCGAGCTGGGCATGGACCCCCTCGAGCTGCGCCGCAAGAACTGGATCCAGGCGCAGGAGTTCCCCTTCACCACGGTGGCCGGCCTCGAGTACGACAGCGGCGACTACGAGGCGGCGACCCAGCAGGCGCTCGAGCTCATCGGCTACGACGAGCTGCGCGAGGAGCAGCGGCGGCGCCGGGAGTCGAACGACCCGGTGCAGCTGGGCATCGGGTTCTCGACGTTCACCGAGATGTGCGGCCTCGCGCCGTCCCGGGTGCTGGGGTCCCTGTCGTACGGCGCGGGCGGCTGGGAGGCGGCGTCCATCCGGATGCTGCCCACCGGCAAGGTCGAGGTCGTCACCGGGTCCACGCCCCACGGGCAGGGCCACGAGACGGCGTGGAGCCAGCTGGTCGCCGACCAGCTGGGCGTGCCGTTCGAGGACGTCGAGGTGCTGCACGGCGACACCGCGGTCGCACCCAAGGGCATGGACACCTACGGCTCCCGCTCCCTGGTCGTCGGCGGGACGGCTGTGGTGAAGGCCGCGGAGAAGGTGATCGCCAAGGCCCGCAAGGTCGCCGCGCACCTGCTCGAGGCCAGCGAGGACGACCTCGAGTTCGCCGACGGGAAGTTCTCCGTCCGCGGCACGCCCGGTACGAGCATGGGCATCCAGGAGATCGCGCTGGCGGTCTTCGCCGCGCACAACTACCCGGAGGACATCGAGCCGTCGATCGACGCCGAGGCCACCTTCGACCCGGTCAACTTCTCCTTCCCCCACGGCACGCACATCTGCGCCATGGAGGTCGACACCGAGACCGGGATGGTCACGATCCGCAAGTACGCCTGCGTGGACGACGTCGGCACGATCGTGAACCCGCTGATCGTCGAGGGGCAGGTCCACGGCGGGCTGGCGCAGGGCATCGCCCAGGCGCTCTACGAGGAGGCCGTCTACGACGCCGACGGCAACCTCACCACCGGCACGTTCGTCGACTACCTGGTCCCGTCGGCGGCCGACCTGCCGCACTTCGACACGGGCAACACGGTGCACGTCGCCCCGGGCAACCCGATCGGGGCCAAGGGCGTCGGCGAGGCAGGCTGCATCGCCAGCACGCCCGCGGTCGTCAATGCCGCCCTCGACGCCGTCCGGCACCTGGGGGTCAGCGACATCCGCATGCCCCTGACGCCGGAACGGGTGTGGCGGGCGATCCACCAGGGCGGGGACGGCGGCGGCCGGGCCACCGCCGGCACCACCGCCTACGGCGGGGCGCAGACCGAGACCACCGCCGGTGTCTCGACCCCCCAGTCGTCCCTCGGAGGTGACCGGTGATCCCCGCTCCGTTCGCATACGCCCGGCCGACGACCGTCGACGAGGCCGTGCAGGCCGTCGCCGCGGGCGGCGAGGACGTGAAGATCCTCGCCGGCGGCCAGTCGCTGATCCCGGTCATGCGGCTGCGCCTGGCCGCCCCGGAGACCGTCGTGGACCTGGCCCGGGTCGGCGAGCTGCGCGGCGTCCGGGACGACGGCGACGCGATCGTCATCGGCGCCATGACGACCCACCACGACGTCATGACCGACCCACTGGTGCAGCAGCACGCGCCGCTCATCGCCGAGGCGACCGAGACGGTGGCCGACCGGCAGGTGCGGGCCCGCGGCACGTTCGGCGGCGCGCTGGCCCACGCCGACCCCGCCGGTGACCTGCCGGCCGTGGCCCTGGCCCTGGACGCGGAGTTCGTGGTCGCCGGCCCGAACGGGCGGCGCACGGTGCCCGCGGCGGACTTCTTCGTCGACTACCTCACCACCGCGCTGGAGGAGGGGGAACTGCTCGTCGAGATCCGCGTCCCCAAGCTCTCCGGCCAGTGGGGCATGCGCTACGAGAAGTTCAACCGGGTGGCGCAGGCCTGGTCGATCGTCGCCGTCGCCGCGGCGGTCCGCCGGGAGGACGGGCGCATCGCGGAGGCCCGCATCGGGCTGACGAACATGGGTCCGACGCCGCTGCGTGCCCGGGCGGCCGAGGCCGCCCTGGCCGGGGTGGAGGCCAGCCCGGACGCCGTCGCCGCCGCTGTCCAGGCCGTCGCCGAGGGCACCAGCCCGAGCAGCGACCTCAACGCGCAGGCCGACTACCGCCGGCACCTGGCGCAGGTGCTGACCCGACGAGCGGTCAGCGCCGCCGCGGGGTTGTAGCGTCCATCCCCAACCCCCGGAACCCGCCAGTCACCTCGGCCGGCCCGCCCCCACGGGGGTGGACCGGCCGAGTTCCGCAGCCCAGGAGGTCGCACCGTGCAGTTGGAGAACTCGTTCACCGTCCCCGTGCCCATCGACGAGGCCTGGCGGGTGCTGCTGGACATCGAGCGGATCGCGCCGTGCATGCCCGGCGCCGCGCTCGACTCGGTCGAGGGCGACGACTTCACCGGCCGGGTGAAGGTCAAGCTCGGCCCGATCAACCTCACCTACCAGGGCAAGGCCTCGTTCGTCGAGAAGGACGAGGCGGCGCACAAGGCGGTCATCGACGGTCGCGGCAAGGACCAGCGCGGCAACGGCACCGCGGCCGCGCTCATCACCGCCCAGCTGAAGGCCGAGGGGGACACCACGCGGGTCGACGTCCTCACCGACCTCAACATCACCGGCCGGCCGGCCCAGTTCGGCCGCGGCGTGATGACCGACGTCGGCAACAAGCTGCTCGGCCAGTTCGCCGACAAGCTGGCCGCGCAGCTCGCGGCCGGCGGTGAGGCCGCGGCCCCGGCGCCCACCGAGGCCGCGACCCCGGCGACGCCGCCGGCCCCGGGCGCGGCGGCCACGGTCGCCGGGGCGGTGGAGGAGGTGGCCGCGTCGGCCGAGGCGTCGACCACCGCGGAACCGGCCAAGAAGGCCGCGGCCGCGGCCCGCGAGACCGCCGCTGCGGCTGCGGACCGGGCCGCCGGGACGACGGCCCCGGTCTCCGACACGGTGCCGGTGACCACCCCGGCCGGCCCGGCCGCGACCCCGGCCTCCACGCCGGCCGAGCCGGCCACCGCGGCGCCGGGTGCAGCTGCCCCGGTCACCGCTCCCACGAGCACCCCGGCCGGTCCGGCGCCGACCCCGGCGAGCACCCCGGCCCGGCCGACCGCGGCGGCCGAGCCCGAGCCGATCGACCTGCTCGAGGTCGCCGGCGGCGCGGCGCTGACCCGCTACGCCAAGCCGGTGGGGGCGGTCGCGCTGCTGCTGCTGCTGATCAGCCTGGTCGTGCGGCGCCTGCGTCACTGACCGGCCCCGTCGGGCCCGTGCCCCGCGGGGCACGGGCCCGTCGGTCACGACACCGGGGCGGCCACCGCCTCGAGCCCGTCCATCGCGGCAGCGGCGACGACGTCGGGGTTCGCCGCGAGCGAGTGGTCGCCGGGGACGCCGTAGAGCGAGGCCCCGGCCTGACCGGTCAGGACGGCGGCGAACTCCTCGGGGCGGCCCATGGCGTCGGTCTCGCCCTGCACCACGACCAGCGGCACCGGGACCGCGGTGAGCTCGGCCGCGCGGCTGCGCTCCGGCCGGCCCGGCGGGTGCAGCGGGAACGCGAGGCAGAGCACCGCGGCCGCCGCCTGCTCCGCGGCGGTGCGGCAGGCCACCCGCGCGCCCGCGCTGCGCCCGCCCAGCACCAGCGGCCCGGCCAGCCGGCCGGCGTCGCGCAGGCCGTCGAGCACCGCCGTCCACCCGACGTCCAGGCGGGTCGGGGCGGGGGCGATCCGCTTGCCGGCGACCCGCCACGGCTGCTCCACGCGCAGCACCCGCCACCCGGCCGCCGCCGCGGTGGCGGTGACCGCCACCAGGTCGGCCGAGCCGATCCCCCCGCCGGCGCCGTGCCCGAGGACCAGCGTGCCGCGGATGCCGCCGTCCGGCTTCGTCGCGGTGACCCGGGCGGGGCCGAGCGGGGTCGCGAACTCCGTCACGCGCGGGGCAGGGCGAGCAGCGCGTCGACGGCGCCGGCCAGGTCGCCGGCCACGAGCGCGGCCGGGTCGTACACGTCGGGGTAGCTGCGCTCGGTGCGCGGGAACCAGGCGGCGGTCAGGCCGGCCCGCAGGGCGCCGTGCACGTCCCAGGCGTGGGCGGCCACCAGCGCCAGGCGCTCCGGCGCGACGTCGCACACGCCCGCCGCCCACAGGTAGACCTCCCGGGCCGGCTTCCAGGCCCGGATCGCCTCGCTGGACAGGCACCGCTCCACCAGCGGGGCGACGCCGCCGCGCTCCAGCCCGGCCTCGGCGACCCCCGGCGCCCCGTGGGTCAGCGTCACCACCCGCACCCCGGCCTCCGCGAGCCGGCGCAGCGCGGGCTCGACGTCGGGGTGCGGCGCCAGCTCGAGGAAGGCGTCGGCGACCCGGGACCGCTCGGCGGCCGACAGCGGGGTGGCCTGGGCGAGGGCGGCGTCGAAGGCCTGCCGGAAGCGGATCCAGGTGCCGGCCGCGGCGGTCGCGAAGCCGGTGAGCAGGGTCCGGGCGAACACCGTGGACAGCAGGTCGGCGGGCTGGTCGAGCTCGACCAGCGCGGCCCGCACCGGGGCCAGGTCGAGCACCGTCTCGTTGACGTCGAAGGCGACGACCTCGGGGCGGACGGGGGCGCTCACGCGGCGGGCCGGCCGTAGTCGGCGTCGCCGGCCTCCGACCGGCCGAGCGCGCGCTCCCGGCGGTGGCGGCGGACGTCCCGGTAGCGCTTGACGACGAGGTAGCCGATGCCCAGGACGACGGCGGCGACGACGGCGTAGTCCAGGTACTTGAGGTTGGCCTGCACGAAGTCACCGGCCGCCACGCCCAGCCCGATCAGCACGCTGTTCCAGATCAGGCTGCCGGCGGCGGAGAAGAGCAGGAACTGGCCCAGCGGCATCCGCACCACGCCGGCGGGCACGGAGATGAAGCTGCGCACGATCGGCACCATCCGGCCGAAGAACACCGCCGGCCGGCCGTGCCGCTCGAACCAGGCGAAGGTCTTGTCGACGTCCTCGGTCTCCACCAGCGGCAGCCGGTCGAGGAAGGCGTGCGAGCGGCGCGGGCCCAGCGCGCGGCCGACGTAGTAGAAGAAGATCGCGCCGAGGACCGACCCCAGCGTGGCGAGCAGCACGACCGGGACGACGTTCAGCCGGCCGTCGTTGATGAGCACGCCGGCCAGGCCGAGCACCGCCTCGCTGGGGATCGGCGGGACGACCGTCTCCAGCAGGATGGCGAAGCCGACGCCCACGGCGCCGAGCTCGTCGACCATGTCGAGCAGGAAGCCGGTGATGCCGCCCTGGTCGGAGGATGCAGCGGCGGCGAGGAACGACATGGCCTCCACGGTAACGGCGCGCTCTGGACGGGAGCTGACAGCGACGGGGGTAGGTTCGCCGTCCATGCGGCAGCGCTTCACCGCCAGGGCCGTCGTCGTGGGGGACCGCGCCGGCACCGTCGTCCTCGACGCCGTGGTCGACGTCGAGGACGGCGAGATCGGCTGGGTGGGCCCGGCCGCCGACGCCCCGCCGGCCGGGGACGCCGAGGTCGTCGCCCTCCCCGGGGTGCTGCTGCCGGGGCTGGTGAACACCCACTCGCACGCGCCGATGGTGCTCTTCCGCGGGCAGGCCGAGGGGCTGCCCCTGGCGCGCTGGCTGCGCGAGGTGATCTGGCCGCGGGAGGCGCGGCTGACCCCCGAGGACGTCGAGGTCGCGATGGAGGCGGCGTCGGCGGAGATGCTGCGCGGCGGGGTCACCACCAGCGTGGAGATGTACTTCGAGCCCGAGCGGATCGCCGCCGCCGTCGGCCGCACCGGCGCGCGGGCGGTCGTCGCCACCCCGCTGATCCCGCTGCCGGGGATGCCGCCGCTGGCCGAGCAGCTGGAGGACGCCGTCGCCCTGGCCGCCCGCGCGCCCGCCGAGGGCACGGTGGAGTTCGGTCTCGGCCCGCACGCGGCGTACACGATCCCGCTCCCGGTGCTGCGGGACACCGCGGCCGCCGCCCGCGAGCACGGCCTCCTGCTGCACCTGCACGTGGCCGAGACCGTCGCCGAGGACGCCGACCTGCTGGCTACCCACGGGTTGTCGGTGCCGGCGCTGCTGGCCGCCCACGACGTCCTCGGCGGCCGCGTGCTCGCCGCGCACTGCGTCCACCTCGACGACGGCGACCTGGAGCTGTGGCGCGAGTACGACGTCGCGGTCGCCCACTGCCCGGCCAGCAACGCAAAGCTGGCCAGCGGCCTCGCGCCGGTGCGGGCGATGCTCGACCGCGGCGTCCGGGTGGGGCTGGGCACCGACGGGGCGGCGTCCAACGACGGGCTGGACCTGCTCGCCGACGTCCGGCTGGCCGCGCAGCTGGCCCGGCTGCGGGAGCACTCCGCGACGGCGCTGACCGCCGCCGAGGCGTTCTGGCTGGCCACCGGCGCCGCCGCCGACGCCATCGGCCGGCCCGACCTCGGGCAGCTCGCGCCCGGCCGCCGCGCGGACCTGGTGCACGTCGACACCGGGGACCTGCTGTTCGAGCCGGTGCTCAGCCCGCCCGACGTGCTCACCCACCTGGTGTGGTCCGGCGCCTCCCGGCTGGTGCGCGACACGTGGGTGGGCGGTCGGCAGGTGGTGCGCGACGGCGTCTGCACGACCGTGGACGCCAAGGAGCTGCGCGCGGACGTCGCCGCCCGCGCCGCCCGCCTCGCCGCCCGGTAGCGGGTGGGCCGGTCGCGGGGGCCCGAAGGGTCTCCCGACCGGGACACGGGCAGCGGCTCAGCTCGGGGCGGGGACGGCACCTGGCCGCGGTGCGATCCGGAGGATCGCGGTGTCACGGTGTCACGGCCGGAGGCTGATCGTCTCGCCGCGCACCACGGGCCGCAGCTCGCCCGGCGCCCGCCGCGCGGCGACCTCGCGGACGAAGTCCCCCAGCGGCGAGCCGAACCGGTCGTAGTCGTCGTAGTGGATCGGCACGGTGACCGGCGGCTTCAGCAGCTCGACCAGGTCGGCGCCCTGGCGGCCGTCCATGGTGACGGTGACGCCGAGCGCCCTGGTGCCGCCGAGGTGGGGGATGAGCACGTCGAGCGGGCCGCAGCGCTGCAGCACCTCGCCGAGCCACGGGCGGTAGACCGTGTCGCCGCTGATGTACCCGCGCCACGACACCTCACCGTCCCGCACCAGCTCGAGCACGCTGCCCATCACCGGCGGGAGCAGCTTGCCGACCGGACCCGGGCCGTGGACCCCGGGGACGGAGGTGATCCGCAGCGTCTCGCCGTCCCGGGGGTACTCGTGCCGCTGCCAGGGCCGTAGGTCGAGGGTCTCCCGGAAGCCGCGGCGCTCGAGGGCCTTGGCCGCCGCCTGGGTGGTGACCACCGGCGTGCCCCGGTCGAGGGTGCGGGTGGCGATGCGGTCCCAGTGGTCGGCGTGGAGGTGCGACAGCAGGATCGCGTCCAGCCGGGGCAGCTGGGTGGGCTGCAGCGCCGGCTCGGTCAGCCGCTTGGTCCACAGCCCCTTGCCGAGGTAGGCCCGCTGCCCGCGGTGGAGGAAGTTCGGGTCGGTGAGCAGGGTGAACCCGCCGATCCGCAGCAGCGTGGTGGCGTTCCCGCCGAAGGTCAGGGTGACGTCATCGGCTCGGGGCGGCGGGGGAGGGGACATGGGCCTCGACTACCCCTGGCCCGCTCGGTCGACGCCGCTGCCCCACCGGCGAGTTCCCGTGATCTCGTACGCGGGGAGCCAGATCACCGTGCGAAATCGCGCGATCTCGACAGGCGGGGAGGCGCCGGAGGTCGGCTGGTAGACAGGGCGGGTGGCTGCCTCCCGTGACGTGGACGCGTCCTTCCTCGCCCTCCCGCTCTCCGCGCTGACCGACGCGGCGCTCACCCGCGCCGTCGACCTCGGCTGCGAGCACGCCGACCTGCGTGTGGAGCGCATCCGCACCCAGTCGATCAGCCTGCGCGACGCCCGGCTGGAGTCGCTGGCCGACGGCGAGGACCTCGGCCTGGCCGTGCGCGTGGTCCACGAGGGCACCTGGGGCTTCGCCGCGGGCGTCGTCCTGACCGCCGCGGAGGCCGTCCGGCTGGCGGAGGAGGCCGTCGACGTGGCGAGGGTGTCCGCCGCGGTGGCCAGCGACCGCGTGGAGCTCGCCCCGGAGTCGGTGTACCCCGACGCCGTCTACGTCTCCGACTACGCCGTCGACCCGTTCGAGGTGCCGGACGCCGAGAAGACCGGACTGCTCACCGAGTTCTCCGAGCGGCTGCTGGCGGCCGACGGCGTCGAGCACGTGCAGACCGGCTGCACGGCGGTGAAAGAGCAGAAGTACTACGCCGACACCGCGGGCACCCGCACCCGGCAGCAGCGGGTCCGCGTCCACGCGGACCTCACCGCGCTCACGGTCGATCGGACCACCGGTGCGTTCGAGAGCATGCGCACGCTCGCGCCGCCGGTCGGGCGGGGCTGGGAGTACCTCACCGGCACCGGCTGGGACTGGCGCGGCGAGCTCGCCGAGATCCCCGAGCTGCTGCGGGAGAAGACCAAGGCGCCGTCGGTGCAGGCCGGCCGCTACGACCTGGTCGTCGACCCGTCGAACCTGTGGCTGACCATCCACGAGTCGATCGGCCACGCCACCGAGCTCGACCGCGCCCTGGGCTACGAGGCCGCCTACGCCGGGACGTCGTTCGCCACCGTCGACCAGCTGGGCTCGCTGCAGTACGGCTCGCCGGTCATGAACGTCACCGGCGACCGCACCGCCCGCCACGGGCTGTCCACGATCGGCTGGGACGACGAGGGCGTCGCCGGCCAGCAGTGGGACATCGTCCGGGACGGCGTGCTGGTCGGCTACCAGGTCGACCGCAACACGGCCCGCCTGGGGAGCATGCCCAGGTCCAACGGCTGCGCCTTCGCCGACTCGCCCCAGCACGTGCCGATCCAGCGGATGGCCAACGTCTCGCTGCAGCCGGCGCCCGACGGTCCCTCGACCGAGGAGGTCATCGCCGGGGTGGAGCGGGGCATCTACGTCGTCGGCGACAAGAGCTGGTCGATCGACATGCAGCGGTACAACTTCCAGTTCACCGGCCAGCGCTTCTACCGGATCGAGAACGGGAAGCTCGCCGGTCAGCTCCGGGACGTGGCCTACCAGGCGACGACGACGGACTTCTGGGGCGCGATGGCCGTCGTCGGCGGCCCGCAGACCCACGTGCTCGGCGGCGCGCTCAACTGCGGCAAGGGCCAGCCCGGCCAGGTCGCGCCGGTCAGCCACGGCTGCCCGGTGGCCCTGTTCGAGAACGTGAACATCCTGAACACCGTGCAGGAGGCCGGGCGATGACCAGCTGGGTGCGTCCGCAGGACGTGGTCGAGAAGGCGCTGGCCGCCTCCACCGCCGACGGGCAGGTGGCCTTCGTGGTGGAGAGCTCGCAGGCCAACCTCCGCTGGGCGGGCAACAGCCTGACCACCAACGGGTCGATGCGGTCGCGCCAGGTCGTCGTCGTCTCGTTCGTCGACGGTGGCACCGGGATGGCGGCCGGCACCGTGGCACGCACCGGCAACCCGGACGTCGAGGAGCTCGTCGCCGCCAGCGAGCAGGCGGCCCGCGACGCCGGCCCGGCCGAGGACGCGGTGCCGCTGGTCACCGAGACGCCGCCCGGCGCCGGGAACTGGGACGCCGACCCCGCCGAGACCTCGATCGGGGTCTTCGCCGACTTCGCCCCCGCGCTCGGCCAGGCCTTCGGCGAGGCCCGAGGCCGGGAGGAGCTGCTGTTCGGCTACGCCGAGCACGCCATGGCCACCACCTACCTGGGCACCTCGACCGGGCTGCGGCTGCGGCACGACCAGCCCAGCGGCCGCGTCGAGCTCAACGGCAAGAGCGCGGACATGAGCCGCTCGGTCTGGGCCGGCGCCGGCACCCGCGACTTCGCCGACGTCTCGGTGGAGGCGCTGGCGGCGGAGGTGGAGCGCAAGCTGGGCTGGTCGCGGCGCCGGGTGGAGCTGCCCGCCGGGCGGTACGAGACGCTGCTCCCGCCGTCCGCGGTCAGCGACCTGATGATCTACGCCTACTGGACGATGGAGTCACGGGACGCCGACGAGGGCCGCAACGTCTACGCCAGGGCCGGCGGCGGCAACCGGATCGGGGAGCGCCTCGCGGCGCTGCCGCTGACGCTGCGCAGCGACCCGTTCGAGCCGGGCCTGGAGACGTGCCCGTTCCAGGTGGTCAGCGGCTCCTCCGGCGCCGCCTCGGTCTTCGACAACGGCATGGCCACACCCGCGGTGGACTGGATCCGGGACGGTGTCCTGACCAACCTGATCCGCCCGCGGGCGTGGGCGCTGAAGACGACGGCCCCGGCCACCGCCGCGGTGGACAACCTGGTCCTGGAGGTCCCCGAGGCGACCGCGAGCCAGGAGGAGATGGTGGCCGGCACCGAGCGCGGGCTGCTGCTCACCACGCTCTGGTACATCCGCGAGGTCGACCCGCAGACGCTGCTGCTGACGGGCCTGACCCGCGACGGCGTCTTCCTCGTCGAGGGCGGGGAGGTGACCGGCGCGGTGAACAACTTCCGGTTCAACGAGTCCCCGGTCGACCTGCTCGCGCGGATCACCCAGGCCGGCCGCACGGAACGCACGCTGCCACGGGAGTGGAACGACTGGTTCACCCGCGCGGCCATGCCGACGGTGCGGGTGCCGGACTTCAACATGAGCAGCGTCTCGCCCGCCAGCTGACACCGCCGGCTGACGCCGCCGGGAGCATCGGAGCGAGCGCCCGCGAGCGAGGAGCGGACCGGGGGCGGAGGCGGCGTAGTGGACACCGCCGGCTGACACCGGAGGGCCCGCGCTCGCCCCTCACGAGCGCGACGCGCCGAGGGGACGCGACCGTCGGTGGCGGTGTGCCAACCGATTCGTCACATCGTTGTCATTTGCCTCCCGTGACGCTCCGCTTGTGCCCCCATACCGTGGGTGCAGCGACGGAGAGCGTCCATCACTACCCCGTCGCGGATCCAACGAAACGTGGCCCGAGCGGAGCGCTCGCCCGGCCGCACGCGGAACCCGCGCACGCGCGGGGCAGGTGAGGGGGAGTCCGATGACCAGGGGTCAGAAGCCGTCGGTGTTCCAGGTCGGCCAGGTCTGGGACGACGGGAGCACGGTCGTCGTCTCCGGCTGGGGCCTGGGCCTGTGCGCCGCCGCGTGCACCTGTCACCGCCACCCCAGCGCCGGGCACCTCGCCATCGACGAGGACCACGCCGAGGGCCTGCTCGGACTGGTGAGCTACCGCGAGGGTGGCTGCGACTGCTGCGAGCCCTGGACCGCGGACGAGCTCGGCGCGATCCTCCGCGACCTCGAGATGGTCTCCGGCCTCGACGCCCAGAAACCCCTGGCTGGCTGAGACCGGTCCGCCGCCGCGGGACCCTGCCGGGTGCCGCGTGGTTGCCCGGGGCCGGACCCCGGGTAGGGCTCGGCCCATGCTGGGACGAGCTGCCCTCCGCGGCGCCCTCGCCGGACTGGCCGGCACCGCGGCCATGACCCTCGGCACGAAGGTCGAGCAGTCGGTCACCCACCGGCCGGACTCCTACGTGCCCGCGCGCACGCTCACCGCGCTCACCACCCGCCACCGGCTCCCCGGGTCCGCCCGCCCGCCGGTGCGCAACCACCTCATGCACTGGGGGACCGGCGCCCTCGTCGGGGCGCTGCGCGGCGTGTGGTCGGCCAGCGGCCTGCGCGGCTGGCGCGCCTCGGCCTGGCACACCTCCGTCCGGCTGGCCACCGACCAGACCCTCGAGAACGCCACCGGCGTCGGCTCGCCGCCGTGGACCTGGTCCCGCCGCGACCGGGTCGTCGACGTCGGCGCCAAGGCCCTCTACGCGTTCGTCACCGGCGCGGTCGCCGACCGGCTCGTCCCCCTGGCGCCGGACCGGACGCCGTCCGGGTCGGCCCCGCCGGGCCGGCGGTAGCCCCGGGGTACGACGCGACCGGGGCTCCCGCGATACAGCAGAGCCCGCTGTGACCGCTGTGACCGCTGAGGCGTCCCGGCGCCCCCGACGCCCGCGCGCCGCCCCCTACGAGCCGCGAACGCCTCCTTACCGTGCGTACCGGCGCGCACGAACACCGCCCACTTCCCGGGGCGGGGCGCGCGGCGAGAGGGGGCCGGATGCGGCGCGACCGGACGACGAGGCGACGCTGGCTCGGCGCCACCCTCGCGCTGCCTGCCGTGGGACTCGTCCTGCTGGTCCCGGCTCCCGCGGGCGCCGCGCCGTCTACCACCGCCGAGGCCGCGCGGCTGGTGGCCGAGGCCGGCCAGCAGCTCAGCGAGATCGACGAGCAGGTGCACCAGGCCGAGGTGACCGTGGCCGAGCAGCAGCAGGCCGCGCAGGACGCCGCTGCCCGTGCCGCGAAGGCCCAGGCCGCCCTGTCCGCCTACGAGCCGCAGCTGCGCGCCATCGCGCAGAGCGCCGGCACCAGCCAGTCCCGGATGGCGGCCTTCCTCACCGGCGACTCGGCCGACGACGTCGTCCAGCAGATGACCACGCTGGACCTCCTCGCGAGCCACACCGAGGGACTCATCTCCGAGGTCGCCGCCGCCCAGGACGCCGCCGAGGAGGCCGAGGCGGACGCGGACGCCGCGGCCGCCCAGGCCACGGCCGCGCTCGAGGAGCTCGAGCGCCAGCAGGCCGAGGTGCAGACCCAGGTCGACGCCTACGAGGCCGACTTCAACCGGCTCACCGCCGCCGAGCAGGCCGCCGTCACCACGGCGCTGGCCGGCCCGTCGCTGGACGCGCCGTCGACCGCGGCGGTGGTGGCCGCGGCGCCGAGCGACCAGGTCGCCGCGGTGCTCGAGGCGGCCCTCGCGCAGGTCGGCGACGCCTACGTCTGGGGCGGGACCGGCCCCGACGGGTTCGACTGCTCCGGCCTGACCAGCTACGCCTACCGGGCCGCCGGGGTCTCCCTGCCGCACTCCAGCCGCGCCCAGTCCGGCATGGGGACGGCCGTCTCGCGCAGCCAGCTGCAGCCCGGTGACCTGGTCTTCTTCGGCTCGCCGGTCTACCACGTGGGCATCTACGTCGGCGGCGGCAAGATGGTCCACGCGCGCACCTTCGGCCAGCCGGTCGCGGTCACCGGCGTCGACATGGGCGGTTACGCCGGCGCCCGCCGCGTCCTCGGCCAGTAGGGCCGGCGGCCTCCTGCAGGGAGAAGGACCCCGTCCTCCCCACCCTCGCAAGCTCGGGGCGGTGCCCTGGACGGGGCCGTGGTGGGGGCAGGAGGGTCCTCCCTCAGTGGGGCCGGCGGCCCTCGGCGAGCATCCGGACCAGGTTCGTGATCCGCCGGGCCCGGGTCTCCGGCGTCGCGGCCGTGGCGACCCGGTGCAGGACGGCGTACCGGTTGGTGCCGTCCAGCGCGGCGAACGCCGCCCGGGCGGGGGGCTCGGCGTCCAGCGCGGCGGCCAGGTCGTCGGGCACCGTGGCGGTGGCCGGGCCCGCGTAGGCCCGCTCCCAGCGCCCGTCGGCCTTCGCCGCCGCCACCGCCGCCAGGCCCGCGGGCCGCATGCGGCCGGCCGCGGTGAGCGCCTCGACGGCCGCGACGTTCTTCTGCGACCAGATGCTGCGCGGCCGCCGCGGCGTGATCCGCTGCAGGTAGGACGTCTCGTCGAGCCGCTGCGCCTTCCCGTCGATCCAGCCGAAGCACAGGCAGCTCTCCACGAGCTCCGCGTAGGTCACCGACGGCACCCCGGCGCCCTTCTTCGCCAGCTGCACGTAGAGCCCCGGGGCGGTGGCGTGCTCGGCCTCCAGCCACTCCTCCAGCGCCGCCTGGTCGGGGAAGGGCAGCACCGGCAGGTCGGTCGGCAGGGGCACGACGGCGATCCTGGCGACCCCCCGCCCCGCCGTCCAGCGCTCGACGCGCTCCTGCGTACCGTGCGCTGGGCACGACCGGAGGGAGACGGGATGAGCGGCGAGGTCCCTGCGACGGTGCAGGGCATCTACGGCGAGGTGCTGCGGCGCAACCGCGGTGAGACGGAGTTCCTGCAGGCGGTGCGCGAGGTCCTGGACTCTCTGGCCGTCGTGCTGGACCGGCACGGCGAGTACACCGAGATGAAGACGGTCCAGCGCATCTGCGAGCCCGAGCGGCAGGTCATCTTCCGCGTGCCGTGGCAGGACGACCGCGGCGAGGTGCACATCAACCGAGGCTTCCGGGTCGAGTTCAACTCCGCGCTGGGCCCCTACAAGGGCGGGCTGCGCTTCCACCCGTCGGTGAACCTGGGCATCGTCAAGTTCCTCGGCTTCGAGCAGGTGTTCAAGAACGCGCTGACCGGTATGCCGATCGGTGGCGGCAAGGGTGGCTCGGACTTCGACCCCAAGGGCCGGTCGGACGCCGAGGTCATGCGGTTCTGCCAGTCGTTCATGACCGAGCTCTACCGGCACCTGGGCGAGTACACCGACGTGCCGGCCGGCGACATCGGCGTCGGCGCCCGCGAGATCGGCTACCTGTTCGGCCAGTACAAGCGGATCACCAACCGCTACGAGTCCGGTGTCATCACCGGCAAGGGGCTCGGGTGGGGCGGCGCGCTGGTGCGGACCGAGGCCACCGGCTACGGCGCAGCGTTCTTCGCCGCGGCGATGATGGAGGCAGCCGGGGAGTCCTTCGACGGCAAGCAGGTCAGCATCAGCGGCTCGGGCAACGTCGCCGTCTACGGCGTCGAGAAGGTGCACCAGCTCGGCGGCACCGTCGTCGCGTGCTCGGACTCCAGCGGCCACGTCGTCGACGAGAAGGGCATCGACCTCGACGTCCTCAAGCAGGTCAAGGAGGTCGAGCGGGGCCGGATCGCCGACTATGCCGACCGGGTCTCGTCGGCGTCCTTCGTGCCTGACGGCAGCATCTGGGACGTCCCCTGCGACGTCGCGATCCCGAGCGCGACGCAGAACGAGCTGGACGGCGACGCAGCCGGGGTCCTGGCCCGCAACGGCTGCCGGTACGTCGTCGAGGGCGCCAACATGCCCGCGACCCCGGAGGCCGTGCGGGTGTTCCGGGACGCCGGTGTCGCCTTCGCCCCCGGCAAGGCCGCCAACGCCGGTGGGGTGGCGACCTCGGCGCTGGAGATGCAGCAGAACGCCTCCCGCGACCGCTGGACCTTCGAGCACACCGAGGCGCGGCTGGAGGAGATCATGCGGGACATCCACGCCCGCTGTTCCGCCACCGCCGAGGAGTACGGGTCCCCCGGCGACCTGGTGCTCGGCGCCAACGTGGCGGGCTTCCTGGAGGTGGCCGAGGCCGTCCACGCCCACGGCCTGGTCTGAGAGGACCCCCTCGCCCCCGCCGTCCGGGCCGCCGGAGTCCGCCGGTCCGGACGGCGCGGGCTCAGACCTCCGCGCGCAGCGCCTCGGCGGCCAGGGCGAGGGAGCGCATCTTGCCCGCGGCCGAGGCGCGCGGCAGGTACTTGAGGCCGCAGTCGCTGGTGAGCACCAGCCGTGAGACGTCGACGTCGTCCAGGGCGCGGCGGACCCGGTCGGCGACGACCTCGGGGGTCTCCACCTCCGGCGTGGACAGGTCCAGGACGCCGAGGGCGATGCCCTTGCCGCGCAGCGGGCGCAGCTGGGCCGGGTCGAGGTGCGACTGGGCGGTCTCCACCGAGACGGTGTCGACCGGGGTGTCGGCCAGCTCCGGCAGGAACGAGTAGCCCTCGGGCCGCTCGGAGACCATGGCGGCGTAGCCGAAGCACAGGTGCAGGTGCACCGGTCCGGGCGCGCCCTCGACGGCCCTCGTGACCGCCTCCGCTCCGTACTGCCGGGCGACCTCGGGCCGCGCCTGCAGCCACGGCTCGTCGATCTGCACGATGTCGGCGCCGGCGGCGAACAGGTCGGCGATCTCGGCTCGGACGACGTCGGCGTAGGCCAGCGCGAGGGCGCGGTCGTCGGCGTAGTGGTCGTTCTGCGCCTGCTGGGCCATCGTGAACGGCCCCGGCACGGTGATCTTGACCGTCCGGTCGGTGTGCGCGCGCAGGAAGCGGACGTCGGCGGTCTGCACGGGCTCGCGGCGGGCGACGTCCCCGACCACCCGCGGCACCGGGATCTGCTTGCCGGAGCGGTTGCTCACGCTGCCCGGGGTGTCGAGGTCGAGTCCCTCCAGCGCGGTGGCGAAGTGGTTCGAGTAGGACTCCCGGCGGATCTCCCCGTCGGTGAGGACGTCCAGCCCGGCCTCCTCCTGCGCGCGGATCGCCAGCAGCGTGGCGTCGTCCTGCGCTTCCGCGAGGAACTCCGGGGCCACCCGCCACAGCTCCTTCGCGCGCACCCGTGGCGGGAACTGGTGGGCCAGCCGGTCGCGGTCGATGAGCCAGTCGGGCTGGGGGAGGCTCCCCACGATCGAGGTGGGCAGCAGCGGCAGGCACGCGGGCATGCCGCCGAGTCTGCCGTGCGCCGCACCGGTGCGCCCGGGCCCCTCCTGTGCTGTGCTGGCGCCGTGGCCGAGAACTACATCGCGCAACTGGAGTTCGGCTCCCCCAAGATCGACGACGACGCGTTCGTCGCCCCGACGGCGGTGGTGGTCGGGGCGGTCAGCATGGGGCCGCGGTCGAGCATCTGGTACGGCTCGGTCGCCCGGGCCGACCACGAGGTCATCGAGATCGGCGAGGGGTCCAACGTGCAGGACGGCAGCATCCTGCACTCCGATCCCGGCTTCCCCCTGGTCATCGGGCGCGGGGTGACCGTCGGCCACCGGGTGGTGCTGCACGGCGCGCGGGTGGAGGACGACGTCCTGGTCGGCATGGGCAGCGTCGTGATGAACGGCGCGCACATCGGCGCGGGGTCGATCGTCGCCGCGGGCGCGGTCGTCACCCAGGGCACAGAGGTGCCGCCGGGCTCGCTCGTCGCGGGCATCCCGGCAAAGGTCATCCGGCAGACCGACGACGACGACCTCGCCCACATCCGCGGCAACGCGGCCAGCTACACCGAGCGGCTGCCCGCCGCGCGCCGGGTGCGGCCGGTGGTCCGCCGTCCGCTGCCGCCCGCTGGGGCTGTGCCTGGCGACGACTTCGCCGACTGAACGAGGCCCCCTGCCCCCACCACTCGCGGGCTCGTGGCGAGGACCTCGCAGGGGGTCGTCCCGTTCCGTCGGAGCCGCGTCAGGCGGTGGGGTGCTCCACGGCTGTGGCCGGGTCGCCGTCGGCGGCCTGGGCCAGGGCCGGCACGACCTGGTCCAGCAGGTAGGGGAGCGAGAGCGGGCTGCCGAAGCCGAGCGCGGCGGACACGTCGCCGGAGTAGCTGCCGAGCAGGACCGTGCGGCCCTGGGTCACCACGTCGAGGGCGGAGAACAGCGCGTCCGCGTCGGCGTCCGCCTGGTCGTATCCGTTCACCGCGAGCACGTCCGCCTCCAGCAGGTCCAGCCGCTCCCGGCTGACGTCGGTGCTGGTGTCGGGGACGGTGAAGCCGAGGTCGGAGAAGAACTGGGTGCGCAGGTCGTCCGTGCCGAGCAGGTAGTGGCCCGAGCCGACGCCCGTGAGGTCCACGGCGAGCGAGCTGCCTGCGAACGCGAAGTTCTCGTCGATCGCCTGCTCGAACCGGCCCTCGACGTCGTCGACGAGCTGCTGTGCCTCGTCCTCGCGGCCGAGCGCCCGGCCGGTGAGGAGGGTCTGCTCCTGCCACGGGGTGGCACCGTCGGCGTACTCGTCGGTCTGCGCGAGCGTCGGCGCGATGCCGGACAGCTGGTCGTACACCGCCTGGTCCATGAAGGAGTACACGCCCACGATGAGGTCGGGCTCGAGGGCCGCGACGGCCTCGAGGTCGATCTCCTCACCCCCGACGGTCGGGATGTCCTCCGCCGGCAGCAGGTCCTCCGCCCAGGGGCGGGTCGTGGCGTCGTAGTCCCCCAGGAGTTCGCGCTCACCGACGGGGGTCACGCCCAGGGCCAGCACGAAGTCCTGGTCGTTGAAGCCGACGGTGACCACCCGCTGCGGCTCCTCCGGGATCTCCGTGGTGCCGAACCTGTTCTCGATCGTGACCGGGAAGGCGCTGCCCGCCTCGGGGGCCGCCCCCTGGCCGGTGTCCGGGGCGGAGCCACAGGCGACCAGGGCCAGGGCGGGGACGAGGGCGAGCGGCAGGAGCCGGCGTGTCAGCATCGGGGCAGGTTAGCCTTGCCTAATCCGGTCCGACAGAGGGGGTCGCCCGCTCGTGCGGGAGGCTGCCCCGGTGCGCGCACTGGTGTTCGACGAGTTCGGCGGCCCGCTGACCGTGCGGGAGGTGGCCCCGCCCGACCCCGCACCCGACGGCGTGGTCGTACGGGTCGGCGCCAGCGGCATCTGCCGCAGTGACTGGCACGCGTGGCAGGGGCACGACCCGGACGTCGCCCTGCCGCACGTGCCGGGGCACGAGCTGGCCGGCATGGTGGCCGCGGTCGGCGTGGGCGTGCGCCGGTGGCGGGTGGGGGACCGGGTGACCGTGCCGTTCGTCAACGCCTGCGGCCGCTGCCCGCAGTGCGCGGCCGGGGACCACCAGGTCTGTCCGCACCAGACCCAGCCCGGCTTCACCCACCGGGGGTCGCTCGCGGAGTACGTCGCCCTGGACGCCGCCGACGTCAACCTGGTCGGCCATCCCCGCGGAGCTGGACGACGCGACCGCGGCGAGCCTGGGGTGCCGGTACGCCACCGCCTTCCGCGCGGTGGTGCAGGTCGCCGCGGTCCGAACCGGGGAGTGGGTGGCGGTGCACGGCTGCGGCGGCGTGGGCCTCTCCGCCGTCCAGGTCGCCGCCGGCGCAGGAGCCCGCGTGGTCGCCGTCGACGTCTCCCCGGCGGCGCTGGAGCTGGCCCGCCGGCTGGGCGCCGAGCACACGGTGGACGGCGCCGGGGACGTCGCGGACGCCGTCGCGGACCTGACCGGCGGCGGGGCGCACGTCTCCCTCGACGCGCTCGGCGCCGCGGTCACCTGCGAGAACTCCGTGCGGTGCCTGCGCCCGCGCGGCCGCCACGTGCAGGTCGGGCTGCTGCCACCGGCGCAGGGACGCCCGGCGGTGCCGATGGACCGGGTGATCGCCCTGGAGCTGCAGGTTCTCGGCAGCCACGGCATGGCCGCGCACGCCTATCCCGAGCTGCTGGGCCTCATCGCGGCAGGCCGGCTGGACCCGCGGGGGCTGGTGACCCGTGAGCTGGGCCTCGACGACGCGGGAGTAGCGCTGGCCGACGTCGGCCGCAGCCCCGGCATCGCCGTCGTCACGCGCTTCTAGAAGGACCCCCTGCCCCCACCACTCGCAGGCTCGCGGCGGACCCTGCAGGGAGCCGCCTGCCCCCACCACTCGCAGGCTCGCGGCGGGACCCCGCAGGGAGCCGCCTGCCCCGGGTCAGAGGACCTTGGACAGGAACGCCCGGCAGCGCGGGTGCTGCGGGTCGGTGAGCACCCGCCGGGGGTCGCCCGCCTCGAGCACCACGCCCTCGTCCATGAAGACCAGCGTGTCGCCCACCTCGCGGGCGAAGCCCATCTCGTGGGTGACGACGACCATCGTCATCCCCGACTCGGCCAGGCCCCGCATGACGTCGAGGACCTCGCCGACCAGCTCCGGGTCCAGCGCCGACGTCGGCTCGTCGAAGAGCATCAGCTTGGGCTCCATCGCCAGGGCCCGGGCGATGGCGACCCGCTGCTGCTGCCCGCCGGAGAGCTGGTTCGGGTAGTTGTGCACCCGCCCGCCGAGCCCCACCCGCTCCAGCAGCTCGACGCCCCGGCGGCGGGCCTCCTCCTTGCGCTGGCCCTTCACCTGGGTCGGCGCCTCGACGACGTTCTCCAGCGCCGTCATGTGGGGGAAGAGGTTGAACCGCTGGAACACCATGCCGATGTCGCGGCGCTGCGCGGCGACCTCCCGGTCGCGCAGCTCGTGCAGCTTGCCGCCCTTCTCGCGGTAGCCCACCAGGTGGCCGTCCACCCACAGCCGGCCGGAGTCGATCTTCTCCAGGTGGTTGATGCAGCGCAGGAACGTCGACTTGCCCGAGCCGGACGGGCCGATGACGCAGACCACCTCGCCCGGGGCCACCTCGAGGTCGATGCCCCGGAGCACCTGGACGGAGCCGAAGGACTTGTGCACGCCCTCGGCCTTGACCATGACCTGCCCGTTCCCGGTCACTTCGAGCTCCCCACGTCGGCGGCCCGACGGGCGGCCCGCTGCGCCCGGGTCTCCCGCGCCCCGAAGCCCCGGCTGAACCGCTTCTCCAGGAAGTACTGGCCGACCATGAGGAGGCTGGTCAGCGCCAGGTACCAGAGGATGGAGGCCACGGCCATCGGGATGATCTGGAACGTCCGGCTGCCGATCGCCCGCAGCTGGAAGTTCAGCTCGCTGGTCACCGGGACGGCGATCAGCAGCGAGGTGTCCTTGAGCATCGCGATCGTCTCGTTGCCGGTCGGCGGGATGATCACGCGCATCGCCTGGGGGAGGACGATCCGGCGCATCGTCTTGCCGCGGCTGAGGCCCAGGGCGCTGGCCGCCTCCGCCTGCCCCGGGTCCACCGACTGGATGCCGGCGCGCACGATCTCGGCCATGTAGGCGCCCTCGGACAGCGCCAGACCCAGCAGGCCGGCGGTGAACCCGGCGAAGATCTGGTTGCCGTTGAGGCCGAACAGCCGCAGGTCGGCGTCGAACCCGAACAGGTCCATCAGCTGCCGGTCGAAGGGGAAGCCGATCTCGTAGGTGGCGTACAGCGCGCCGAGGTTGGCGATGAAGAACAGCAGCACGATCCGGGGGACCGCCCGGAACAGCCAGATGTAGGCCCACGCCGCCCCCGACACGACCGGGTTGGGCGAGAGCCGCATGACCGCCAGGACGATGCCCAGCAGGACCCCCAGCACCATCGCCAGCACGGTCATGATCAACGTCGTCCGTGCCCCGCGGAGGACCGGGGGCGCGAACATGTTGTCGAGCATGAAGTCCCACTGGAACACCGGGTTGGTGGCCAGCATGTGGACGAACATCGCCGCCAGCACGGCGATGACGGCGGTGGCGATCCAGCGACCCGGGTGCCGGACGGGCACCGCCCGGATGTTCTCGGGCGGTGCCGGCCGGGCCGTCGTGTCAGGGGCCTCGGCGGCCATGACGGAGGACTCCGGTCAGCCGACGGTGGGGTTCACCGTCGGGTCGTCGATGGCGCCGTCCTCCACGCCCCACCGCGAGAGCACCTCGGTGTAGGTGCCGTCGTCGATGAGCGCCTGGACGGCGTCGGCCACCGCCTGGGCGAACTCGGCCTGGTCCTGCGCGACGACGTAGCCGTAGGGGGCGGCGTCGTAGATGTCGCCGAGCAGCTCGAGCTGGCCGCCGGTCTGCTGCACCGCGTAGGCCATGATCGGGGAGTCGGCCAGGCCGGCGACCGCGGCGCCGGAGACGATCGCCGCGGTGGCGTCGCTCTGCAGGTCGTACTGGTTGATCGTGATCGGCTCCTCGCCGGCGGCCTCGCAGGCCTCCGAGCGGGCGGTCACGTCGTCGACCTGGACGGTGGCCTTCTGGACGGCGATGGTCAGCCCGCAGGCGTTGTCGGGGTCGACGCCGTCGGGGTTGCCGGCCTTGGTGGCCCACTGGGTGCCGGCCTCGTAGTAGCTGACCATGTTGGCCTGCTGCAGCCGCTCGGGGTTGATCGTGAACGAGGAGACACCCGCCTCGTAGCGCCCCGAGCCCACGCCGGCGATGATCGAGTCGAAGGCGGCGGTCTCGAACTGCGCCTCCAGACCCAGCTTCTGCGCCACGAGGGTGAACAGGTCGACGTCGAAGCCGACGATCGTCTCGCCGTCCTCGGCGATGAACTCGTTCGGCGCGTAGCTGGTGTCGCTGCCGACGGTGATCACACCGTCCTCGGCGATCGCCGCGGGCACGCGGCCGGCGAGGTCCTGGTCGGCCTCGACGCTGGGCAGCGGCTCGCTGGTCGCCGCCGCGCCGCCCCCACCGCCGCCACCGCTCCCGGCGTCCCCGCCGGAGTCGTCCCCGCACCCGGCGAGGACGAGGGTGAGGCCGGCGGCGGCAGCGACTGCCGCCCGTCCGCGCCGGGTCAGGGGTCGGATGGCCACGGGTGTCTCCCTCCTCGGGCACCTGCGGGTTCGAGGTGCGGAGTGTTGATCCTGCCCTGCGCGGCGCGGGTGTGGCGTGCCGCGTCTCCTTGCAGGTGACCGCGCGTGGCGGCCGTCACGGCTCGGTGGCGTCGGACGGCGTCGCGGGACCCGTGGTGAGCGGCGACTGCGTCGGCTCCGGCTCCTCCTCGACGGCCGGCGGCTCCTCCTCGGTCGTCGGCGTGGGCTCCTCCTCGGGCGCCTCCTCCGGCGTCCTCGCCGGCGCCGAGGGGGTCCGCGACGGGGTCGGAGTCGTGGTCTCCGGCGCGGTGGTGGGCTCGCCGGTCTCCGTCGGCTCCGTGGTCTCCGTCGGCGCGCTGGTCTCGGCCGGCTCCGCCGGTTCCGTCGGCTGGCCGGTCTCCGGCGCGGGCACGCTGGTGCCGCCGGCCGGGTCGACCGAGGTGGACGCGGTCGACTCGGGCCGGACGTACAGGTAGAGCGTGCCGATCGCCAGGAACAGGACGGCGAGGACGACGGTCGACGTCCGCGCGCGGCCGAGGTGGTGGGGCACCGCCGACCACCAGCGCCGCCGCAGGTCGATGGGCGGCGCGGTGCTGACCGCGGGCGCCTCGCCGGTGCTCAGCGGGGGCATCTGGTGCGTGGCGTCGGGGCCGCCGTCGCTGTGCCGCGGGGTCACCGGGCACCGTCCCCGCCGGCGCCGGAGAGCTCGGTCGACGTGGCCGCGGTCGGAGCCGGCAGGTTCATGCCCTGGCGGTGGAAGGACAGCACGATGCGGGCGCGCAGGTCGCGGCCCACCTCGAACTGCTTGCCCGGCAGCGTGCGGGCGACCATGCGGACGTTGACCTGTTCGAGGTCGAGCGTCTCGACGCCCATGACGCTGGGCGGGTCGAGCAGCAGCGGGCGCATCCGGGCGTCGCGGAACGCGTCGGCGCCGACCTCGCGGAGGATCTCGTTGACCCGGTTGACGTCCATCGACGTCGGCACCGGGACGTCGATGACGGCCCGGGCCCAGTCGCGGGAGAGGTTGGTGACCTTGACGATCTGCCCGTTCGGGAGGGTGACCACCTCGCCGTTGGGCGAGCGCAGCCGGGTGACCCGGAGCGTGACGTCCTCGATGGTGCCGGTGGCCTCGTCGCCGCCGCCGACCACCTGGATGGAGACGACGTCGCCGAAGCCGTACTGCCGCTCGGTGATGATGAAGAACCCGGCCAGGACGTCACCGACGACCCGCTGCGCACCGAAACCGAGCCCGACGCCGAGCACGGTCGCCGGGGCCACCAGGCCGCCGATGGGGATGCCGGCCCGGTCGAGGACGAAGAAGACGCCGATCGCGTAGATCAGCACGATCAGCGTCCAGGTGATGACCTGGGTCAGTGAGTGCCGGTGCTTGGCGGCCTCTGAGCGGACGAGCGCGTCGCCGCCCGTGGCCCGGGCGTCGATGCGGGAGGTGATCCGCTCCCCGCCCCAGGCGACGAAGCGGGCCAGCAGCACCGAGCCCAGCAGGATGAGGACGATCTCCAGCCCGCGGCCGGCGAGCCAGGTGAGGAGTGTGTCGAGAGGGGCCATCACGTCCCAGCCTCACCGAGTCCGCGCGCTCGCGCCAATGTGGGTCGCCTCACCGGGACTCGACGAACAGCGACTGCGCGGACCGACCGATCCGCCCGGTGGTGTCGTAGAGGTCGGCGAAGCACTGCGCGGCGCCGGCCGGACCGATCGTCGTGGCCGCGTCCAGGCCCAGCCAGTCGCCCGCGGGCGGGCGCACCAGCGCGACGGTGAGGTCGACGTTGGCGAACGTCGCGCGGGTCCAGTCCAGGACGGCGGAGATGCCGCTGGCCGCGTCGGTCATGACCAGCAGGTGCTGCAGCGGCGTCATCGGCTCGCCGTCCACCAGGGTGCACAGCGGGCGGGTCCAGGCCGCCGCGGGGCCGGGGGCGTTGAACGAGCCCGCGGCGAACCGCCACTCGAGGGCGCGGTGGTAGGCGACGTCCGTGGTGAAGAAGTCGGCCGTCTCCGGGCGGCTCCGGTCCGGGCCGGGGATGGCCGGGCCGGGCTGAGGGGTGGGGGCGGGCCGGGGTGTGACGTCCGACTCGTCGGCGCGCATCCGCCACGCGGTCAGCCGCATGAGCGCCCGGTCGGCGCCGCCGGCCGTGAGCACCGCCTCCACCAGCTCGATCCGCCGGCCGGGCCGCAGCACCCGCGCGCTCACCGCGACCGGGCCGACCGGGACGGGGCCGAGGATGTCGAAGGCCAGCCGGACGGTCTGCCCGCCGGCGATCCCGCTCGCCCGCTCCGCCTCGCGGGCCAGCAGCGCCGCGGGCGGGCCGGCGTGCTGCAGACCCGGGTCCCAGGGGCCGATGGTCAGTGCGGTGGCGCGGTAGCCGCCGTCTACCGGTTCGTACAGCGCTGCGGGCAGGTCCATGCGGGCAGTCTCGCCGTCCGGTCACCCGCCGGAACGCCGGGTCTCCCAGACGGCGAAGGCGGCCCAGGCCGCGGCCGCGACGGCGGCCGTGATCCACAGCCAGCGCAGCTCACCGGCGGGGTCGGACAGGGCCAGGAGGACGGCGACGACGAACACCGCGCCGGCCAGGGGCGGCAGCCGCAGCAGGTGCCCGAGCGTGTCCGGGCCGGGGACGGTGAGGAAGACCACGACGGCCGCGACGAGGAGGAAGCCGCACAGGCCGCCCAGGAACAGCGCGGTGACCCCGAACTCGCCGGGCAGCACCAGCGAGGCCAGGACGCCGAGGGCGGCGCCCACCCCCAACCCGACCAGCAGTCTCCGGCGTCGGGACGACCACGGGGGCCGGGCCTCGGTCACGGTGCTGTCCTCCCCGGGTAGGTCCGCGGCACGTCCCGGGTGTGCCCGGGTGACCGTGTGGGCACACAGGGCCCGACCGCCCTGCAGCGGTCTCGCTCAGATCACGGCGAGTTTGCACCCCGCCGTCCGCGTGCGGACGGTGGAGGGGTTGCCGTCGGCCTCCTCGGGGCGCCGTCGGCGGGTCCGTCGTCGATCGAGAGGGAGGAGCGCCGGCACCGGCGCCACGCACCACAGTGACGAGTACACCAGCGACACCGAGTCCGTCCGCCGACACCGAGCCCCACCCGGCCGTGGCCCCGCCGCCACCGCTGCCCGCGGACCGCGGCGCCTCCCTCGACCGCGCGGTCTTCGGTGTCGCCGCCGTCGTCGCGCTGGCGTTCGTCGCCTGGGGCTTCCTGACCCCGGAGGGCCTCGGCGCGGCCAGCGGCACCGCGCTGGAGTGGGTGGAGACCAACCTCGGCTGGCTGTTCGTGCTGCTGGCGTCGGCCTTCGTGGTCTACGTGCTGTGGCTGGCCGCCGGGCGGTACGGCCGCATCCCGCTCGGCCGGGACGACGAGGCGCCGGAGTTCCGCACGGTCTCGTGGGTCGCGATGATGTTCAGCGCCGGCATGGGCATCGGCCTGATGTTCTTCGGCGTCAGCGAGCCGCTGTCCCACTACGTCTCCCCGCCGCCGCGGACGGTGGCGGCCGAGACGCCCGAGGCGGTGCAGACGGCGATGGCGACGACGATGTTCCACTGGTCGCTGCACCCGTGGGCGATCTACGCCGTGGTCGGGCTGGCGATCGCCTACGGCACGTTCCGGCGGGGCCGGCGGCAGCTGATCAGCGCCGCCTTCGCCCCGCTCTTCGGCACCCGGCGCACCGAGGGCTGGGCGGGGAAGACGATCGACGTCCTCGCCATCTTCGCGACGCTGTTCGGATCGGCGGCCTCGCTGGGCCTGGGCGCGCTGCAGATCGGCAGCGGGGCGGAGGTCCTCGGCTGGGCCGGGGACCTCGGCAACGGCCTGCTCGTGGTGGTCATCGCCGTCCTGACCGCGGCGTTCGTCGCGTCGGCGGTCTCCGGCGTCGCCAAGGGCATCCAGTGGCTGGCCAACACGAACATGGTCCTGGCCCTCGTCCTGGCCGTGTTCGTGTTCGTGGCCGGCCCGACCGTGTTCACCCTCAACCTGCTGCCGACCACGATCGGCACCTACTTCAGCGACCTGGGCCGGATCGCCGCGCGCACCGAGGCCACGGGCGGCGATGCCATGGCCACCTGGCTGCGGGGCTGGACGGTCTTCTACTGGGCCTGGTGGATCAGCTGGACGCCGTTCGTCGGGCTGTTCATCGCGCGGATCAGCCGCGGCCGCACCATCCGGCAGTTCGTCACCGGCGTGCTGCTGGTGCCCAGCGTGGTCAGCCTCGTCTGGTTCGCCGTCTTCGGCGGGGCGGGCATCGCCGCGCAGCGCGGCGGCGTGGACGTCGCCGGCCAGGCGACCGCGGAGGGCCAGCTGTTCGGCGTCCTGGAGACCTTCCCGCTCTCCACGGTGATGACCGTGCTGGTCATGGCCCTGGTGGCGATCTTCTTCGTGTCGGGCGCCGACGCCGCGTCGATCGTGATGGGCTCGCTGTCCGAGCGCGGGACGCTCTCCCCGAGCCGTGGGACGGTGGTCTTCTGGGGCGTGGTCATGGGTGCGGTGGCCGCGATCATGCTGCTGGTCGGCGGCGACGAGGCGCTCACCGGCCTGCAGAACCTCACGATCATCGCGGCGCTGCCGTTCGCCCTGGTGATGGTGGGTCTGGCGGTGTCGCTGGCCAAGGACGTGCGCTCGGACCCGATGGTGCTGCGCCGCACGGTCGCGGCCGAGGCGGTGGAGCAGGCCGTCGTCGAGGGGATCACCAAGCACGGCGAGGACTTCGTCCTGGTGGTGGAGCCGGCGCCGGACGCCGACGGCGACGGCGTGCCGGACACCGCCACGGGGACCACCGCGGTCCAGGTAGAGGAGCGCCGGTCGTCCGACGGCGACCGGCGGGTGCGGGACGTCGGCTCCCCGGTGCCCGGCAGCGACCGCCGATGAGTTCCGCCGGCCGGCCCCGTCCTACTCGCGACGGGGCCGGCCGGGCCCCCGGACGACGGGAGTGACCACCGTGCGGATGATCTTCGTGAACCTGCCCGTGAGCGACCTGGCCGCGGCGAAGACCTTCTACGGCGGCCTCGGGTTCTCCTTCAACGAGCAGTTCTCCGACGAGCGGACCGCCTCGGTGGTGATCGACGAGAACATCGTGGTGATGCTGCTGACCCGGGACCGCTTCGCCGACTTCGTCACCGGCGAGGTGGGCGACCCCGCCGCGGCGACCACGCAGCTCACCGCGCTCTCGGCCGGCAGCCGCGAGGAGGTCGACCAGCTGGTGGAGCGCGCCCTGGCGAACGGCGGCAAGCCCTGGAAGCCGTCCCAGGACCACGGGTTCATGTACGGCGCCAGCTTCACCGACCCGGACGGCCACGTCTGGGAGGCCGTCTGGGTGGACCCCGCGCACGTGCAGTGACCGGGGTCCTCGCCGAGGTCTTCCCCGCGGCGGCACCCCGGCCGGAGCTGGCCGGCCGGCTCGGGCTGTTCGCGCCGCTCATCGGCAGCTGGGACCTCCGGGTCGTCGACGTCGCGGCCGACGGCAGCGAGAGCGTCCGGGACGGCGAGTGGCACTTCGGCTGGGCGCTCGACGGACGGGCGGTGGCTGACGTCTGGATCAGCCCGTCCCGGGTCGCCCGCGCGGCCGGCGCGCCCGACGGCGAGTGGGGGCTGAGCCTGCGGTTCTGGGACGAGGCGCTGGGCGCGTACCGGTCGACGTGGCACGGGCCGCAGCGCGGCTGGGTGATCCCGTTCACCGCCCGTCCCACCGCCGACGGGCTGGCCCTGGAGGGCGAGCGGGACGGCACGCGGCTGCGCTGGGTGTTCTCCGCGGTCGGCGCGGACTCCTTCCGCTGGCGCGCCGAGGAGGACGCCGACGGCGCGGGCTACCGGGTCCGGCAGCGCTTCGAGGCCACGCGGGTCCCGAGCCGGTAGGGGGCTCGGGTCGTTTCGGGGACTACATTGGGCTCCCGTGCCCCGTCCCGCCCTCGGATACGCCACCACCGTCGCCGCCGCGGGGTTCTTCGCGGTCAACGGCACGGTCTCCACGCTCGCGCTGCAGGCCGGCCTGCCCTCGACCCGGCTGACCGCGCTGCGCTGCGCCGGGGCGGCCGTGGGGCTGCTCGCCGTCCTCGCCGTCACCGCGCCCCAGCGGCTGCGGCTGACCCGGCGGGAGGTGCCGTTCCTCGCCGTCTTCGGCGTGGTCGGCATCGCGCTGACCCAGTTCCTCTACTACGTGGCGATCGGCCGGCTGCCGGTCGGCGTGGCGCTGGTGTTCGAGCTGACCGCGCCGGTGTTGATCGCGCTCTACGTGTGGCTGGTCCGCGGGGAACGGGTGCACGGCCGGGTGTGGGGCGCGCTGCTGCTGACGCTGGCGGGGCTGGTCCTCGTGGCCGAGGTCTGGCAGGGCGGCGGCTCTCTCGACCCGCTCGGCGTGGCCGCGGCCCTGGCCGCCGCGGTGTGCCTGGCGACGTACTACCTGATGGGGGAGCGGGGCACGACCACCCGTGACCCGGTGGCGCTGACCTGCTGGAGCTTCGTGGCCGCCGCGCTGTTCTGGTCGGTGGCGGCGCCGTGGTCGACGTTCGACACCGCGGTGCTGGCGGAGACGGTGCCGGTGTCCGTCGGCTCGCTGGAGCTCCCGCTGTGGGTGCTCGTCGCCTGGATCGTCGTCCTGGGGGCGATGGTGCCGTTCTGGCTGTCGATCACGGCGCTGGGGCACCTCTCGCCGACGACGGCGGGGCTGGTCGCCACGGTCGAGCCGGTGCTCGCCTCCGGGGTGGCCTGGCTGTGGGTGGAGCAGGTGCTCTCGGGCTGGCAGGTGCTCGGCGGTCTCGTCGTCCTCGTGGGGATCGGGCTGGCGCAGACCGCGCGGGCGCAGCGGAGCGGGAGGGACGCGTCTCCCGCGCCCTCCCCCTCCGCTGCGGTCGCTCAGGTGAGCTTGCGCGCCGCGGAGAGGTAGCCGGCGAGCTCCTGCATGTACCCGGCCTGGGCGGCGTAGTCCATCCCGAGGTACTTCCACGGGTACAGCTGTCCGTTCTGCACCGCGGGCAGCAGCGCGGCGGTCGGCTGGGCCGCGTACTCCTCCGGCGACATGCTCAGGCGCAGCGAGTAGAGGATCACGTCGCTCGGGTGGTCCGGGACCTCCTCCCAGCCGACGTCGTGCCAGAAGAAGCCGTCGCCGCCCGGGTCGACGAACTGCACGCCGAGGTCCTGGTAGAGGTGCAGCGAGGGGTCGTCGGGGGCCTTGGCCATCCACCAGCCGTCGCTCGGGGACGCGTACACCGGCAGCACCGTCACGCCGCTCGCCGCGGCCTCGGTCAGCGCGGCGGACGCCGCCTCGTAGTCCCCCCGCGCGGCGCTGACCAGCTCGTCGTCGGTGCCGATGGACTCGGCCAGCTCGAGGGTGCGCTCGATGACGTCGGCGGCCGAGCCGCGCCAGGCGATCGCGACGATCGGCGCGATCGCGGCGACCTGTTCCTGCTGCTCGAGCGACTCGAAGCCGTACATCGGCTGGGCCTCGTCGATGGTGCCGGCGGAGTCGATCGGGTAGACCGCGGTCACGATGAGGTCGGGGTCGGCGGCGGCCAGCGCCTCGAGGTCGATCTGGCCGTAGCTGGTGCCGACGATCGCCAGCTCGCTGAGGTCCTTGCCCGCGAAGGCGACGTCCTCCTCGGCGGAGGTCTGCCCCCAGGAGCCGACCGGCTCGACGCCGTAGTTCCACAGCGAGGAGATCACGTCGTTCAGCCCGGCGACGCGGGTCGGGGCCTCGTCGAGCTCGATGGTGTTGCCCAGGTCGTCGGTGAACTCCCAGCCGCCCTCCTCCGAGGCGCCGGCGCCGGCTGGCTCGGCGGGGTCGTCGCCGGCGCAGCCGGAGGCCGCGAGCAGTGCGGCCAGGGTGAGGGAGGCGCCGATCAGGCGGCGCGGCGTGCGGTGCAACGGTTCTCCTCGCAGGTCGGGACCGGGGTGTTCCCCCGGAGCGCGGCACAGGTTAGCCTTGCCTTAGTCGGGTGGCGCAACGGGCTGGCCCGCCGGAGATCGGAGCGCTGGCCGTGACGTCGACCGTGCAGCCGGAGGTCGTGACCGCCCCGGGGTGGGCCTTCTTCGAGGCGACCGTCGCCGCGGTGCGGCGGCTCGGGCCGAGCTTCCTGCGCCTGACGCTGGCCGGCCCGGAGCTCACCGGGTTCGGGGTCGCCGGCGACGACCAGCGGTTCAAGCTGGTCCTGGCGCGCGACCCGGTCGGCCTGCGCCGGCTGAGGGACTGCGGCTCGGCCTGGTACCCGGAGTACTGCGCGATGCCGGAGCAGCAGCGGCCGCACATCCGCACCTACACGGTGCGCGCCGCCCGGCCCGAGCTCGGCGAGGTCGACGTCGACGTCGTCCTGCACGGCATCGAGGACGGCCACGCCGGCCTGGCCGCGCGCTGGGCGGCCTCCGCCGCGTCGGGCGACCGCGTCGTCCTGCTGGGCCCCGACCGGCCGGGGCGCGGCCGCATGTGGGGCGTGGAGTGGGCGCCCCCCGCGGCGGCGCGCTCGCTGCTGCTGGCCGGCGACGAGACCGCGGTCCCCGCGGTGTGCGCGATCCTCGAGGGGCTGGCCGCTGGGCCGGCCACGCGGACGGTGACCGCGCTGCTGGAGGTGCCGACCGCGGGCGACGCGCTGAACGTCGCCCTGCCCGCGGGGGTCACCGTGCGCTGGCTGCCGCGGGAGGGCGCGGCCCGCGGCACGCTGCTGGTGCCCGCGGTGCACGCCGCCCTCTGCGAGCTGGGCGTCGCCTCCGGGCGGCCGGCAGACCTGGAGGACGTCGACGTGGACGCCGAGCTGCTGTGGGAGGTGCCCGAGGGGGACGCCGCCGCCGGCTGCTACGCCTGGCTGGCCGGTGAGGCCGGTGTCGTGAAGCAGTTGCGCCGCCGCCTGGTCGGCGACCTCGGCGTCCCGCGGAGCGCGGTGGCGTTCATGGGCTATTGGCGGCAGGGCGTTGCCGGCTAGCCCGGCCCGCCCGACAGCGGTATCGGAAGCGATACCCGCGTGTGAGGCTGCTGGACGCCGGTATCGCTTCCGATACCGGCGGTCGGCTCAGCGGAGGCGGCGGACCGGCACCACCATCGGCGTCCCGGCCACCGGGTCGGGCACGATCCGCGCCTCGAGGTCGAACACGTCGGCCAGCAGCCGCTCGGTGAGCACCTCCGCCGGCGTGCCCGAGGCGACGAGGACGCCGTCCTTCATCGCCACCAGCCGCTGGGCGTACCGCGCCGCCAGGTTCAGGTCGTGCAGCACCACCGCGACCGTGCGCCCGCGCTCGGTGTGCAGCCGGCTGACCAGCTCCAGGACGTCGATCTGGTGGGAGAGGTCCAGGTAGGTGGTCGGCTCGTCGAGCAGCAGCAGGTCGGTGCCCTGCGCGAGTGCCATCGAGATCCACGCGCGCTGGCGCTGACCGCCGGAGAGGGCGTCGACCGGGCGCTCGGCGAGCTCGGACATGTCGGTCCACGCCAGGGCCTCGGCGACGGCGGCCTCGTCACCGCGCGACCACTGCTTGAGCCACGACTGGTGCGGGTGCCGGCCGCGGGCGACCAGGTCGGCCACGGTGAGCCCCTCGGGCGCGATCGGCGTCTGCGGCAGCAGGCCGAGCACCTTGGCGACCTCGCGGGTCGGCGTCTTCGCGATGGCGTGCCCGTCGAGCAGCACCTGCCCCTCGGTCGGCCGCAGCAGCCGGCCCAGCGCCCGCAGCAGGGTGGACTTGCCGCAGCCGTTGGGGCCGACGATCGCGGTGAACGAGCCGTCGGTGAGCTGCAGGTCCAGACCCCGTACGACGACCCGGTCGTCGTAGGCCAGGCTGACCGACTCGGCGGCGAGACGGACCGGTCCGGCCTCGATGGGGGGCGCGTGGGACAGGGTGCTGGTCACAGCGTGGATCGCCGCCTTCCACGGACGAGGAGCCAGAGCAGGTAGGGCGCGCCGACCACGGCGGTGAGGATGCCGACCGGCAGGGCCTCGGGCAGGACGGTGCGGGTCAGCAGGTCCGCACCGAGGACCAGAGCCGCGCCGAGCAGCCCGGAGGCGAGCAGCGGCGGCCGCGAGCCCCCGGCCAGCCGGACGGCGATCTGCGGCACGACCAGGGCGACGTAGGAGATCGGCCCCGCGGCGGAGACGGCGGCCGCGGTGAGCGCCACCGCGACGAGGACCACCCCGGCCTGGGTGGCGGCCAACCGCAGCCCCAGGCCGCGGGCGGTGTCGTCACCGAACTGCAGCACGGCCAGGGCCCGGCTGGTGGCCAGCGCCGCCGGGAGCAGGACGGCGAGGGCGAGTGCGAGCGGCACCGCCTGGCCCCAGGTGCGCGCGTTGAGCGAGCCGGTGATCCAGACGTAGGCGGCCGCCGCGTCGAAGATCTCCGCGCGGGTGAGCAGCCAGTCGGTGAGCGCCGAGGCGACCGCCCACAGGGCGATGCCGACGAGGACCAGGCGGTAGCCGTCGACGCCGCGGCGCCAGGCCAGCCCGAACAGCAGGACGCCGGTGACCAGGGCCCCGACCAGGGCCGCCAGCGGGACGCCGAGCCCGCCGAGCAGCCCCGTCGCACCGGCGCCGCCGCCCAGGACGATCGCCGCCACCGCGCCGACCGACGCCCCCTGGGTGATGCCGAGGATGTCCGGGGAGGCCAGCGGGTTGCGGGCGAAGGTCTGGAACAGCGCGCCGGCCACACCGAACGCGATGCCGACGAGGGCCCCGACGACGACCCGCGGCGCCCGCAGCTGCAGGACGATGAACTCCTGCCGCTGCTCCCCGAGGCCGACCAGGGTGCGCAGCACGTCGGCCACCCCGATCGGGAAGTCGCCGCGGCCCAGGCTGACCGCGCCGAGCAGGACGGCGGCCACGGCGGCCACCGCGGGGACGCTCAGCTGCCGCCAGCGGATGCGGCCGGACAGCGGGCCCAGGCGGACGACGGTCTGCCCGGGGTGCTCGACGGCCTCCCCGCGCCGCTCCACGGTCGCCGTCACGCCGTCGCCTCGCCGGCGCTCGTCGCCCCCGTGCCGGGCCGTGCGCTGCCCGTGCGGCACCCCGCGAGCTCGGTCACGGGCCGGCCAGCCGGCGGCGGCGGATGAGCGCGATGAAGAACGGCGCGCCGAGCAGCGCGAGGACGATGCCGACCTGCACCTCGCCGGGCCGGGCGACGACCCGGCCGACCACGTCGGCGAGGAGCAGGAACGCGGCCCCCAGCAGGCCCGAGCAGGGGATGAGCCAGCGGTGCACCGGACCGGTGAACGCCCGGACCACGTGCGGGACGACCAGCCCGACGAACGCGATCGGCCCGCAGGCGGCGGTGGCCGCGCCGCAGAGCAGCGTCACCGCGGCCAGGCCGACCAGGCGGGCCAGCCAGACCCGCTGGCCCAGCCCGCGGGCGACGTCCTCGCCGAGGCCGAGCAGGTCGAGCGCTTGCGCGTTGACCAGCGCCAGGACCACCCCGACCGCGAGGAACGGCGCGACCTGCCAGGCGATGTCGGCGCCGCGGCCGGCCAGCGCCCCCACCACCCAGAAGCGGAAGCTGTCGAGGCTGTCGGCGTCGGTGACGAGGATCGCCCGGACCAGCGCGTACAGCAGCGCCGAGAGCGCGGCGCCGGCCAGGGCGAGGGTCACCGGGGTGGCGCCGCCGCGGCCGACGGAGCCGAGCGCGAAGACCAGGACCGTGCCGACCAGCGCACCGGCGAAGCCGAACCAGACGTAGCCGGCGGGCGTGGTGATGCCGAGCAGCCAGATGGCCAGGACCACGCCGAGCGAGGCCCCGGCGGTGACGCCCAGCAGGCCGGGGTCGCCGAGCGGGTTGCGCGTGTGGCCCTGGGTGAGGGCGCCGGCGACACCGAGTGCCAGGCCGACCATCAGCCCGAGCACGGTGCGCGGCAGCCGCAGCTCGTGGACGATCACCGCTTCCTCGGTGCCCAGGTCGGGGTGGGTCAGGGCCTCCCAGACGGTGCCCAGGCCGATCGAGCGGGTGCCGACCGCGATGCTCAGCGCGGCGGCCAGCGCGACCAGGGCGAGCAGCACGAGGACGGCGAGCAGCCGGCTGCTGCGGCCGCGCAGCAGGCCGGACCGTCGTCGCGGGGCGAGCGCCTCGGGTGCCGGGGGAGCGGCGTCGGTCGTCGAGGACACGAGCGGCTCCTGAGGCGGACGACAGGGGATAGGCGAGCCTCACCTTACCCACTGGACAGCCGGTCCGGTCACCGGTGCTGCCGGCGGCTCCCTCCGTGCCAGTCCTCCTGGCGGCCGACCTCTCCGGGGCGGACGCCGAACGACGGCAGCTGGGGCTGCTCGCGGAGGCTGCGCTTGAGCTCGGCGAACCCCGGGAACCGGGCGAGGGCGACGACGTGGTCCCACAGCTCGAGGGCCTCCGCGTCGCCCGGCAGGCGGCTGATCACCGGGCCGAAGAAGGCGGGGCCGTCGGGCGGGCCGAACTGGAGGATCGGCGTCCCGACGTCCTTGCCGGTCAGGCGGAGCGCCTCGTCGGTCTCGGCCTGGATCTCGGCGTCCCACGACTCGTCGTCCAGGGCGTCGGCGAGGTCGGCCGGGAGTCCGGCGGAGGCCAGGACGGGCAGCACCAGCTCGCGCCGGCCGCGGGACTCGCGGCCGGGGACCTGCTCGGACTCGAAGATGCGCTCGCCCATCGCGGCGTAGAGCGGGTCGAGGGCCTCGGGGCCGTGCTCGGCGCGGGTCCGGGCGGCGACCCGGAGCAGGCGCAGGCCGGCGGTGTGGCCGGCCTCGTAGTCGGGCGGGAACTGCGCGTCGTAGTCGACGTGCCGGTTGAGCAGCCGCAGCGAGATCAGCCGCCACTCGACGGCGACGTCGCGCTGCGCCGACACCCGGCGGACCCACGTGCTGGTCAGCCAGGCGAACGGGCACACCGGGTCGAACCAGAAGTGCAGGTCGGCCCGGGTGCTCACCGGCTCAGGGCCTGTTCGATCGCGTGCCGGACCTCGGGGGCGTCGGGCTGCGTCCGCGGGCGGAACCGGGCCACCACCTCGCCGTCGGCCGACAGCACCCACTTCTCGAAGTTCCACTGGACCTCGCCGGCCTCCCCGCCCGGGTCGGGGGCTTCGGTCAGGCGCTGGAAGAGCGGGTGCGCGCCGGGACCGTTGACCTCGAGCTTGTCGGTCATCGGGAAGGTCACCCCGTAGGTGGCCGAGCAGAAGCCGGCGATCTCCTCCGCCGTGCCCGGCTCCTGACCCATGAACTGGTTGCAGGGGGCGCCGAGGACGGTGAAGCCGCGGGGCCCGTACTCGCGCTGCAGCGCCTCGAGCTGGGTGTACTGGGGCGTGAGACCGCACCGGCTGGCCACGTTCACCACCAGCGCCGCGCGGCCGCCGGTCAGGGCGCCGACGGTGGTCTCCTCGCCCTCCAGGGTTGCCACGGGCAGGTCCAACAGGTCGCTCATGGTTCTCCTCGTCGTGTGAGGCGGTTGGCGGCTCCCTTGCCGGGCCCCGCCGCGAACGTGCGAGTGGTGGGGGGGCAAGGGGGTCCTCTCTCAGTCCAGGCCGCTGAGGTCGTCAGGGACGTCGACCGCATGCTGCCGCAGCGCCTCCATCGGGACGACGTCGAGCGCGCGGGCGTTGGTGGCCGCGAGGACGACGCCGGCGGCCACCCCCGCCTGGTAGGCCTGCAGCCACCGCGCGGCGACCACGCACCAGCGGTCGCCGGGGCGCAGGCCGGGGAAGCCGTACTCCGGGCGGGGGGTGGTGAGGTCGTTCCCCAGTTCGCGCTGCAGGGCGAGGAACTCCGCCGACACCACGGTGCAGACGGTGTGGCTGCCGACGTCGTCCGGCCCGCTGCTGCAGACACCGGTCCGGTAGAAGCCGGTCATCGGGTCGGTGCTGCACGGCCGCAGCGGACCGCCGAGGACGTTCCGGTCGACGTCGCCGGGCTCGCTCATGCGGTTCCCCTCCCGGGGAGCTGTGCGGAGCGGGTCACCCTGCCCATCTTGCTGGCCTCGCCCGATCGGCGCTGCCTCGTGGCCGCCCCGGAGTGGCAAGGTGCCCGGTGTGAGTGCTGACACGTCTGCCGAGCCCGCGGTCCTGTGGCGCCCCACCCCGGAGTCCGTGCGGACCACCCAGCTCGCGCGGTTCGCCGGCTGGGTGGCCGAGCGGCGCGGTCTCGACTTCGGCGACCCGCCCGACTACGACGCGATCTGGCGCTGGTCGGTCGAGCACCTCGACCAGTTCTGGGGCGACTTCGCCACCTGGAGCGGCGTGCTGCCCGGCGTCCCCGACGACCGGGTCCTCCCCCGGCGGGAGATGCCCGGCGCCGAGTGGTTCCCCGGCACCACGCTCAACTTCGCCGAGCAGGCGCTCCGGCCGGGCGCCGAGGGCACCGTGCCCGCCGACTCGCCCGCCCTGATCGCCGTCGCCGAGGACCGCGAGCCGGTCGAGGTCAGCTGGGCGCAGCTGCGTGCCCGGGTCGGTGCCTTCGCCGCCACCCTCCGCCGGCTCGGTGTCCGGCGCGGCGACCGCGTCGCCGGGTACCTGCCCAACGTCCCCGAGGCGGTCGTCGCCTTCCTCGGCACGGCCGCCGTCGGCGCGGTCTGGTCCTCCTGCGCCCCCGACTTCGGCACCCGCGCGGTCCTCGACCGGTTCGCCCAGATCGAGCCCGCCGTGCTGGTCGCCGTCGACGGCTACCGCTTCAACGGGAAGGAGTACGACCGCCGCGACGTCGTCCGCGAGCTGCGCGCCGCGCTGCCCAGCGTGCGGACGACGATCGCCGTCCCGCGGCTGCACCCCGACGAGCTGCCGGACGACGCCGTCGCGTGGGCCGAGGCCGTCGCCGACGAGCAGGAGCCGCGGTTCGAGCAGGTGCCCTTCGACGCCCCGCTGTGGATCGTCTACTCCTCGGGCACGACCGGCCTGCCCAAGGGCATCGTCCACGGCCACGGTGCGATCACCCTGGAGGAGCGCAAGCAGCTCGCCCTGCACGGGGACGTCCGCCCCGGCGACCGGTTCTACTGGTACGCCTCCACCGCCTGGATCATGTGGAACATCGCCGCCTCGGCGCTGCTCTGCGGCGCCACCGTCGTCGTCCACGACGGGGCTCCGGCGTACCCGTCGATCGACGCCCAGTTCGCTCTCGCGGCGCGGACCCGGCTGACCTACCTCGGCACCAGCGCCGGCTACCTCACCGCGTGCGAGAAGGCCGGCATCCGCCCCGGGGAGACCCACGACCTGTCGGCGCTGCGGTACATCGGTTCCACCGGCTCCCCGCTGCCGGCGTCGGCCTTCTCCTGGGTGTACGACGCGGTGGGATCCGACGTCTTCCTCGGCTCGCTCTCCGGTGGGACCGACGTCGCGACCGGCTTCGTCGGCAGCTCGCCGCTGCTGCCCGTCACCGCCGGCGAGCTGCAGCGTCCGATGCTCGCGGTGGCGGCCGCCTCCTGGGACGAGCAGGGCGAGCCGGTCGTCGGGGAGCTCGGCGAGCTGGTGGTCACCGAGCCGATGCCGTCGATGCCGCTGTACTTCTGGAACGACCCCGACGGCAGCCGCTACCGCGAGGCCTACTTCGAACCCTGGCCCGGCGTCTGGCGGCACGGCGACTGGATGGAGGTCACCGAGCGCGGCACCTGCGTCATCACCGGCCGCTCGGACTCCACGCTCAACCGCGGCGGCGTCCGCATGGGGACCGCCGACATCTACGCCGCCGTCGAGGCGATCCCCGAGGTCGCCGACTGCGTCGTCCTGGGCGTCGAGCAGCGCGACGGCGGCTACTGGATGCCGCTGTTCGTGAAGCTGGCCGAGGGCCGGGAGCTGACCCCCGAGCTCGAGTCCGCGATCAAGGACGCCATCCGCCGCCAGGCCAGCCCCCGGCACGTGCCCGACGAGGTCATCGCCGTCCCCGGCGTGCCGCACACGCGCACCGGCAAGCGCCTGGAGGTCCCGCTCAAACGGTTGTTCCAGGGCGTCGACCCGGCCAGGGCGCTCAACGTCGGAGCGGTCGACGACCCGGCCGCGGTCGAGCACTACGTCGCGCTGGCGCGGGAGCGCGGCGCCCGCTGACGGCCCGGCGCCCGCTGACGGCCCCCTCCCGGGCACCGCCCCGAGCGTGCGAGGGGTGGGGAGGAGGGGGTCCTTCTCCTACCCCCCACCACTCGCAGGCTCGCGGCGGGACCCTGGAGAGGGGCCGTTCCAGTCGGTCACCAGGTCGAGCAGGACGGCGGCGACGGCGTCCGGGTCGGAGACGTAGGCGAGGTGCCCGCAGTCGAGGGTGCGGTGCCGCCACCCCGGCGACTCGGCCGCCCGCTGCGCCCACCGGTCGAACCCGGCGTGCGGGAAACGGGTGCACCGCACGTAGCTGCGCGGCAGGCCCGAGACGGCGTCGCCCAGGTGGAGCGGGCGGGTGAAGTGGCCCACCGGGGTGGCCCGCAGCCGCGGTTCGGCCCACGCGACGTCGTCCGGGTCGGTGACCCCCCACAGCCGGGGCAGGATCTCCGGCCACGGCGGCGGCGCGAACCGGGGCAGCAGCCACCCGTTGCCCTCGGTGGCCACCAGATCCTCCAACGCCGACCGCCGCTCCGGAGCGACCAGGTCGAACACGCACTGGCCGTCCTCGGGCACGAAGGCGTCCAGGTAGACCACCTCGGCCACCCGCTCCGACACCCGGTCGGCGACCCCGGTGACCACCGCGCCCCCGGAGCTGCTGGCGACCAGCACGACCCGGTCGAGGTCCTCGTAGGTGAGGACGCTGACGACGTCCTCGACGTGGGTGAGCAGGTCGATGCCGTGGTCGAGCAGGTGCGCCCGCTCGCCGAGCCCGGTGAGCGTCGGTGTGACCACGTCGTGCCCGGCTCCGCGGAGCCGCGGCGTGAGCTTCCGCCAGCCCCAGCCCCCGAGCCAGGCGGGGTGCACCAGCACGAACGTCGCCATCGCCCAGGCCTCCGTCGCGGCGGGGTGCCGGCCGGCGCCGGGGCCGGCCGGTCGGCGCGTTCGGGTCGACGGTAGGCCTGGACCGGGGGATCGGGACAGTCAGGCAGCGGCCAGTCGCTCCGGCAGGGCGCGCACGACCTCGAAGCCGGGGAAGGGCGGCAGGTCGGCGTCGACGACGAGGGGAACGGCCACAGGCTGCCCCACGGTGCCGCGTGCCGCGGTGCGCGCGCGGTCGTCCGGCGGCATCGCGGCGAGGAGCCGCTCGTGGACCTCGGGGCGGACGCGGATCTCCCGCGGGGGCGCGGCTTCGGCTCGCCAGGCGATCGCAAGGATGTCGCCGAGCGGGTCGGGCGGCCCCCAGTGGAGCGGGCGCGCCGCCGACGGGTGCGGCACCGCGGGCGGCGGCGTCGGGACGGGCGCGGCCGCCGGGGCGGCGGCCGGCAGTGGGATCGGGGTGGGGTCGTGCGGCACGACGGTCGGGGCCGGCGTCTCGCGACGGCGGGCGGCGTCCCGTCGGAGGTCGTCCACGGCCGGCGCCCTGAGGAACGTGGGCCTGCGCATGACGTCTCTCCTGCTGGGGTGGTGCACTCCGTACAACGTCCGGAACGCCCCCACCATGCCGCGGGGGTGTGACGGTTTCCGCGGCTGTTCCACGTGCAACACCCGACGCCGTCGCCGCAGGGCCGAGCGGCGAGAGGGTGCCGCAGGTGCCGGTCGGAGAGCGGCGGGCAGGATGGTCCGCGCCGCCCTCGCGCCAGGGGTGGCGGACGAACGGGGGAGCTGCTCGATGGCCGGCCTGCCGCGCGCGCTCACGCCGCTGCGCTACCGGCGCTACCGCCTGCTGGCCGCCTCGCTCGGGTTCTCCCTGCTGACCAACAGCACCTTGGCGGTCGCCGTGGTGGGGCAGGTCGTCGCCCTCGGTGGCGGGCCGGCGGAGCTGTCGCTGGTCAGCGGGCTGCAGGCCGGCGGGATGCTCGCCAGCACCCTGCTCGGCGGCGCGCTCGCCGACCGGGTGCCCCAGCGGCACATCCTGCTGGCCGTCGCACTGGCCCAGACGCTGGGCACGGCCCTCGTCGCGGCGCTGTCGCTGGCCGGGGTGCTGACCCTGTGGCAGCTGGCCGCCGTCGGCCTGGCCGGTGGCCTGGCGAACGGCCTCTACTACCCGGCCTACTCCGCCCTGGTGCCGGCGCTGCTGCCCGAGGACTCCCTCCTGGCGGCGAACGGCCTGGAGGGCACGATGCGCCCGGTCCCCTTCCAGGCGGCCGGCCCGGCGGTGGCCGCCGGCGTGGTCGCCGCGACCTCGCCCGGGGTGGCCCTCGCGGTCACGCCGCCGCGGCGCTCGCGGCCGCGGTCTGCGTGGCGGTCCTGCCGGCGACGCCGGTCCGCCGGGAACCGGTCGCGGCGCCCGCGCACCCGGTGCGCGGCCTGTTCGTGGACGTGGCCGAGGGCTCCCGGTACATGGTCCGCACGCCCTGGCTGCTCGCCACTCTGGTCTTCGCCTCGCTGATGCTGCTGGTGATGCTCGGCCCGTTCGAGGTGCTCGCCCCGTTCGCCATCAAGGACCGCGCCGGCGGCGGCGGGCCGGCGACGACGACGCCCGGATCCGCGCGACCGGCGGCTTCCTCGTCACCGACGTCTTCGCCTCGGCCGTCCTCGCCGCGGCGAGCGACGCGCTGGCGCGGATTGCCCGGTCCCTGGGGGCCGGCGAGGTGGCCGAGTTCGAGGAGCACGCCGAGCGCCTCCGGGCCGGCGTCGCGGGCAGCGTCGACGCCGAGGTGGGCCTGGCACTGGACACCGATCTGCGGACCGGCGAGCCGCTGCGCGCCCAGACGGTGGCCGGGTTCGCCCCGCTGCTCTGCGGCGGGCTGGGGACGGCGGCCGAGCGCGAGATGGTGGCGCTGCTGCGGTCCGAGCGATGGACGGGGCACCCCGGCCTGCGGCACGCCGTCCTGCGGCACGCCGTCCTGCCGAGCACCAGCCCTGCGTCGCCGGACTTCCGGCCCCGCGCGTACTGGCGCGGCCCCAGCTGGCCGGTGGTCGACTGGTTCGTCGTCTGGATGCTGGAGCGGCGCGGCCGGGCCGACGTCGCCGGGCCGCTGCGTCGGGCGGTGCTGGACGAGCTGGCCGAGGGCTGCTTCGCCGAGTACCACGAGCCCCTGACCGGCGAGCCGCTCGGCAGCGCCGCTCAGTCCTGGACGGCGGCGGCCGCCCTGGACCTGCTGCTCGGCCGGCGAACGACCCGGACCCGGGCGGTCAGAGCCGCAGGACGCGGGCCTCCCACGGGCGCAGGACGGCGGGGTCGCCGCCGGGCAGGTTGCCCAGCACCAGGTCTGCGTCCACCGCATCCGGGAGCAGCTCGGCCAGCCGGTACTCGTGCCCGCTGAGGTTGCAGACGACGAGCAGCCGGTCGCCGTCGAGGCCGCGGGTGAACGCGTACACCGAGTCGTGGTCGGGCAGCAGCATGGTGAAGTCGCCGGTGGCGACCACGGGCAGCTCGTGCCGCAGTGCGATCAGCCGCTTGTGGTGGGCGAACACCGAGTGCGGGTCGGCGCGCTGGGCCTGGGCGTTCCACTCGACGTGGTCGGGGTTGACCGCGATCCACGGCGTCCCCGCGGTGAAGCCCGCGTTCGATGAGGCGTCCCACTGCACCGGCGTCCGGGCGTTGTCCCGTCCCATCCGGCGCATCGCGGCCAGCACGGTGCCGGGGTCCTCGCCGTGTGCGACCGCCTGCGCGTAGTGGTTGAGCGACTCGACGTCCCGGAAGTCGTCGAGCGAGGCGAACGGGGCGTTGGCCATCCCGATCTCCTCGCCCTGGTAGACGTACGGCGTCCCCCGGTGCAGGTGCAGCAGCGTGGCCAGGCACGTGGCCGAGTCGCGGCGGTGCTCCGGCGAGTCGTCGCCGAACCGGGAGACCGCCCGCGGCTGGTCGTGGTTGTCCCAGTAGAGGGAGTTCCAGCCGACCTCGGCCAGCCCCGCCTGCCACCGGCCGAACGAGGCCTTGAGGTCGGCCATCCGCAGCGGGCGCGGAGCGAACTTGGAGCCGTCGAAGTCCAGCCCGACGTGCTCGAACTGGAACACCATGTCCACCTCGGCGCGGGCCGGGTCGGTGAACAGCCGCGCCTGCTCGACCGTCACGCCCGGCATCTCACCGACGAGCAGCAGCCGCTCCCGGTGCCCGTCGTAGACCTCGCGGTGCATCTCCTGCAGGAACTCGTGGATCCGCGGCCCGCACAGGTACGACGCCGAGCCGTCGCCGAAGGGCACCCCCGGCAGCGGCGGGCCGTCGTGCAGGGCGCCGTCGGGGCCGACGTCCTTGCTGATCATGTTGATGACGTCCATGCGGAAGCCGTCGACCCCGCGGTCGAGCCACCACCGCATCATCGTGTACACGGCGTGCCGGACCTCCGGGTTCTCCCAGTTCAGGTCCGGCTGCTTGCGGTCGAACAGGTGCAGGTGGTACTCGCCGCTGGCCTCGTCGAGCTCCCAGGTGGAGCCGGAGAAGAAGGAGTGCCAGTTGGTCGGCTCGGCTCCCGGCTCGCCGGCGGTCATGCCCGCCCGCGGCGGCCGCCACCAGTACCAGTCGCGCTTGGGGGACGTCCGCGACGCTCTGCTCTCCACGAACCACGGGTGCTCGTCGCTGGTGTGGTTGGCCACCAGGTCCATGACCAGCTTCATCCCGCGCTCGTGCAGCGCGGCGACCAGCTCGTCGAGCTGCGCGAGCGAGCCGAACAGCGGGTCGACGCCCTGGTAGTCGCTGATGTCGTAGCCGTTGTCGGCCTGCGGTGAGGGGTAGACCGGCGAGAGCCAGACGACGTCGACGCCGAGGTCGGCGAGGTGGTCCAGCCGCTGGAGGACCCCGCCGAGGTCGCCGATCCCGTCGCCGTCGGAGTCCATGAAGGACCGGGGGTAGACCTGGTAGACGACGGCACGGGTCCACCAGGCGGGCGCGTCGGGCACCGGCCCAGCCCAGCACGACGGGCCGGACCCCGCACGGTCAGTCCTGCGGCGGAGGCTGTGACATCGGCCTGTCTCCGCGCCCGGTCCGCTCCTCACTCGTTCCTCGCTGCGATGCTCCCGGGCTGTCGTCAGGCGGCGGCGGGGTGTGGTGCACCGCCTCGACGTTGTTGCCGTCCGGGTCGCGGAAGAACGCGCCGTAGTAGCCGGGGTGGTACTCGGGCCACACGCGCGGCTCGTGCAGCAGCTCCACCCCCTCGTCGCGGGCGAGGGCGAACACCTCGTCGACCGCCGCCCGGGAGGGCGCGCGGACCGCCAGGTGCACCGGGCGGTCGCTGCCCTCGGCCACCGGGCCGAGCCACAGCCGGAGGTGCCCGTCGGGGCCGCACAGGCCGACGACCGGCCCGCCGGGGGTGTCGTAGCGCATGACCTCGCGCACCCCGGCCGGCGCGAACACCCGGGTGTAGAAGGCGGCGGCCGCGGAGACGTCCGCGACCTGGAGCGCCAGGTGGTCGATCACGTCGCGGGACCGTAGCGGCGGGGGCGGACGCGGGTCATCGCTCCCGTGCGCGCGACCGGCAAAACCGGGTGCGTTCTGTCGTACCCCTCGCCGACCATGAGCGGACCCCCGATCGGACGAGGAGGTCCGCCATGGCCGCCCTGCCGCGCGCACTGGCGCCGCTGCGGCACCGGCACTACCGGCTGCTGGCGGCGTCGATGGCGCTGTCACTGCTCGGCGCCGGGCTGTGGGCGGTCGCGGTGGTCTGGCAGGTCGTGGCGCTCGGCGGCGGCCCGGCCGCCCTCTCGCTGGTCACCGGCCTCTCCGCCGGCGGGATGCTGGCCAGCACCCTGGTCGGCGGGGTCCTCGCCGACCGGGTGCCGCAGTGGTACCTGCTCCTCGCGGTGGCGCTCGTCCAGGCCGGGGCCGTCGCCGTGGTCGCCGTCCTGTCGCTGATGGACCTGCTGACGCTGTGGCAACTGGCCGCCGCCGCCCTCGCGGTCGGGCTGGCGACGGGGCTGTACTACCCCGCCTACTCGGCCCAGCTGCCGGCCCTCGTGCCGGAGGGGGACCTGCTGGCGGCCAACGGGCTGGAGGGCGCGGTCCGGCCGCTGCTGCAGAACGCGGCCGGTCCGGCCGCCGCCGGGTTCCTGGTCGCCGCGCTTTCGCCCGGCGCGGCGCTGGCCGCGACCGCGGCGGTCTCGCTGCTCGCCGTGGCGCACGTCCTCGCCCTGCCGGTCACCCCGGTCCGGCGGGGGGACGACGCGGCCCCACCCGCCGGCGTGCTGACCGACCTGCGCGAGGGCTTCGCCTACATGGCGCGCACGCCCTGGCTGCTGGCCACGCTGCTGTTCGCCGCGGTGATGGTTCTGGTGCTCCTCGGCCCGCTCGAGGTCCTGGTCCCGTTCGCCATCCGCGACGCGGGCGGTGGGCCGGCACAGCACGCCTACGTCCTGGCCGCCTTCGGGATCGGCGGGGCGGTCGGCTCCCTCGTCGTGGCGTCGCTGCGGCTGCCCCGGCGGTACCTCACCGTGATGGTCCTGCTCTGGGGGCTGGGCTGCGTGCCGATGGCCGTCTTCGGCCTCGGCGGGAGCCTGGTGCTGATGATCGTGGCCGGTGCCCTCATCGGGGCGGCCTTCGAGGCCGGGACGGTCATCTGGGGCACCCTCCTGCAGCGCCGGGTGCCGCCGGCCCTGCTCGGCCGGGTCTCCAGCCTGGACTTCTTCGTCTCCCTCAGCCTCATGCCGCTGTCCATGGCGCTGGCCGGCCCGGTCAGCGAGCTGATCGGGTCGTCGGCGACGTTCCTGGTGGCCGGGCTCGCGCCTCCGCTCCTGGCGGTCGTGGCGATCCTCGCCGCGCGGATGCCGGCCGACGAGGTCGCCCACCCGCTCGACGTCGCGGACACCGCGCCGGCCGGGGAGCACGGCGGGGTCCTCGACCCGGTCTGACCGGGCGCCGGGGTGCGACTGCGCCGTCCGCTCGCCGCTGCTTGGATGGGACGACGGCGCCGGGACAGCCCCGGTGCGAGGAGGGAGCACCGTGGCCGAGCTGACCCGTCCGGACGTGGAGCCGCCCACCGGCCCGGCCCCCGACGACCTCGTCATCGAGGACCTCGTCGTCGGGGAGGGCGCCGAGGCCAAGGCCGGCGACCTGGTGAGCGCCCACTACGTCGGCGTCACCCACGAGGGCGGCGAGCAGTTCGACGCCTCGTGGGACCGCGGCGACCCGCTGGAGTTCCGGCTCGGCGTCGGCATGGTCATCCAGGGCTGGGACGAGGGGATCGCCGGCATGCGCGTCGGTGGCCGCCGCCGGCTCACCATCCCGGCGCACAAGGCCTACGGCGACCGTGGCGCCGGGGGCGTCATCAAGCCCGGCGCCACGCTCGTCTTCGTCGTCGACCTCGTCGGCGTGAGGTGACGCGATGACACCGCGGTCCTCCGGACCGCACCGCGGCCACGTGCCGTCTCCCAGCTGAGCCGAGCCCGTCCGGCCGCTCGTCGGGGACCCTGCGGGCCCCGCTCCTCCCGGCCACCGCGACGAACCCCACCGCGACGCGACACGGCGGGCAGCGCATGAGGCCCCCCGGCGCGGGGCACCGGTGGGTGCATGACGCAACCGGCGCCCACGCGCGAGCACGCCCTGGCGAAGGACGCCGCGGAGGGCGACGCCGGCGGTGAGTCGGCCGCCACCGTCGTCGTCGCCGGGCTGGCCAACCTGGGCATCGCGGTCGCCAAGCTCGTCGGCGGGCTGATCAGCCACTCGTCGGCGATGCTGTCGGAGGCCGCCCACTCGCTGGCCGACACCGTCACCGAGGTCCTGCTGTACGTCGCGCTCAAGCGCGGCAACCGGGCGCCGGACGCGCGCCACCCGGTCGGCTACGGCCGGGAGACCTACTTCTGGGCGCTGCTGGCCTGCCTGGCCACGTTCACCCTCGGGGCGGGCTTCTCGCTCTGGCAGGGCGTCACCACGATCGTCGAGGGCGAGGAGCAGGGCGACCCGCTCATCGCCTACGTCGTCCTCGCCGTCTCCTTCGTCCTCGAGGGCGCGTCGTGGCTCAAGGCGGTCCGCCAGGTGCGCAGCTCCGCCCGGCGGTGGGGGACGACGCCCCGCCGCTACCTCGCGGAGACCAGCGACACCACGGTCAAGGCGGTCACCTTCGAGGACAGCGCCGCACTGGTGGGGCTCGTGCTGGCCGCGCTGGGCCTGTTCCTCGAACAGGTCACCGGCAGCGCGACGTGGGACGGCGTCGCCGCGATCGCCATCGGCGTCCTGCTCCTGCTGGTCGCCGGGTCGCTGGCCCGGGCCAACGTCTCGCTGCTCATCGGCCAGTCCGTGCCACCGGCCCTGCAGGAGCAGCTGCGCCAGGAGATCGCCGGTCTGGACCAGGTCGTCGACGTCCCCTTCCTGCTCACCTCGGTCATCGGCCCGGGGCAGCTGATCGTCGCCGCCAAGGTCGACTTCGCCGACGACGCGAGCGTCGCCGACGTCGAGCGGGCCTCCGACGAGGCCGAGCGGCGGCTGGTCGCCCGGCACGAGGGGGTGCGGTACGTCTTCCTCGACCCGACGCCGGGGGACGGGCGGGCGCGGGCGGAGGTCCACCGGCCGGGATGAGGGACGCCGTCCCGGGTGTTGGGGCCGGTCGTGCGCATCGAGGTGTGGTCCGACTTCGTCTGTCCCTGGTGTTACATCGGCAAGCGCCGGCTGGAGACCGCCCTGTCGCGGTTCCCCCACGGCGACCAGGTGGAGGTGGTCTGGCGGTCGTTCCAGCTGGACCCGACGGTCCCCGAGGGGCAGACGCACCCGGCGCTGCCCGCGCTGGCCGCCAAGTACGGCCGCAGCGTCGAGGAGATGCAACAGATGCAGCGGGGGGTCGAGGAGATCGCCGCCGCCGAGGGCCTCGAGTACCACCTCGCCGAGGGCCTGAGCGGGAACACCCTGCTCGCCCACGAGCTGATCCACCTGGCCGCCGAGCACGGCCTGCAGGGCGTGGTGAAGGAGCGGCTGCTGCACGCGCACTTCGAGGAGGGGCGGTCGGTGTTCGACGTCGACTCCCTCGCCGCGCTCGCCGTCGAGGTCGGCCTGGCCGAGGCCGAGGTGCGCGCCGCGCTCGCCGACCACCGGTACCGGCCCGCGGTGCACCAGGACGTCCGGACGGCCCAGGCGCTCGGAGCGACCGGCGTCCCGTTCTTCGTCGTCGACCGGCGGTACGGCGCTGCCGGCGCCCAGCCGGCCGAGCTGCTGCTGCAGGTGATGGAGAAGGCGTGGGCGGACGCGAACCCGCTGGAGACCGTGCCGCCTGCCGACGGCTGCACCGACGACACCTGCGCGGTCTGAGGAAGGACCCCGTCGACCTCACCGTGGAAGGACCCCGTCCTCCCCGCCTTCGCCAGCTCAGGGCGGTGTCCCGGGACGGGGCCGGCGGCGAGCCCCTGGACGGGGCCGGGAACGACGACGGCCGCCTCCGCGGAGCGAGAGGCGGCCGTCGTCCCGGTGTCACTGCGTCGCGGGCCCGCCCTGCTCGGTGCCGGAGATGCTCCGCAGGAACTCGTGGCAGCGCTTGGCGCGGGCGGAGTCCTGCTCCATCACCTCGCGGAAGAAGCCGGCGATGTCCTGCAGCCCGGCGTTCTCCGCGTCGCGGACGTACTGGCCGTAGTCGTGACCGGCCTTGAGCGAGTGGTACTGCACCGAGATCAGGTCGTAGGTGACGTCCTCGAAGCCGGTCTCACCGGTGGCCATGCCAGACCTCCTCGTCTCGCGGGTCAGTGGGGACCCAGCAGTTCCCGCCCGGGGACGGGTGGAAACGGACCGCTCCGTCTCAGTCCTGCTGCGCCTCCGAGAACGCGCCGCCGGGCACGTCCCCGCCGGCGTCTTCGGCGAGCGGCCGGCCGGTGGCCGGGCCATCCCCGGCCGTCTCCTCCTCGCCGCTGACCGCGGGGTCGTCGGCGGCGGAGGCGAGGTCGTCGCCCTGGCCCTGCGCGCCGGGGTCGGCCTGGAGGGTGCGGGGGTCGTTGAGCGGGTCCGGGACGTCGGGGTCGGTGACGGTCATGCCCCGCCGGTGCCCGCCCCGGCCACGGGCCAACCCCTGGCGGGAAGCGTAACAGGTGTGTTACGCATTGACCGTGGAGGCGCTCGCCGCCCTCGCCGACCCGACCCGCCGGGAGCTGGTCGCCCTGCTCGCGCGGGGCGAGCTGGCCGCCGGCGAGCTGGCCGGCCGCTTCCCGGTGAGCCGCCCGGCGATCAGCCGGCACCTGCGGGTGCTGCGCGAGGCCGGGCTGGTCACCTGCCGGGAGGAGGGGCGGCGCCGCCTCTACGCGCTCGACCCGCGCCCGCTGCGCGAGCTCGACGCCTGGCTGGAGCCCTACCGCGACCTGTGGGCCTCCCGGCTGGACGCGCTGGACACCGAGATCGCCCGCGGCCGGCGGGCCCGAGAGAGGCGGGGGCCCTCGACACCCCCGCGGAGCGGAGACCCGACATGACCGAGCAGGACACCGCCCGCCGGGGCGTCGTCACCACCGAGCCCGACGGACGCCGGCGGCTGGTCTTCCGCCGGTCGTGGCCCGACCCGGTCGAGGACGTGTGGGCCGCGCTCACCGAGCCGGAGCGGCTGGCCCGCTGGATCGGCCGCTACGACGGCGACCGCGGCCCTGGCGCCACCGGCACGTTCACGATGACCCACGAGCAGGAGCCGGCCAGGGAGGCCGTCCGGATCCTCGAGTGCGACCCGCCTCGCCGGCTGGTCCTGGAGTGGACGATCGGCGACGAGCCCTGGCGGGTGGAGCTCGACCTGGCCACCGACGGGACGACGACCTCACTGGTCTTCACCCAGGTCTTCCGGCCCGGCTTCCCCGTCGGGGACGTCGCGGGCGGGTGGCACTGGTACCTCGACAAGCTCGACGCCGAGGTCACCGGCGGGGAGGGGCCCGGCGAGTGGGAGCCCTTCTGGGCCGAGGTGGGGCCGCTCTACGCCGACGGGGCGGCGGCCGGCTGACCCGGCCGGGCCCGCAAGGGTCCCCGGGGCGCCAGGTTGCCACCAGGGACCTTCGGCCCAACGGGTAGACGTCTTATACGTAACATCTCTCACGGTTACAGTGGACGTCCCCGCTTGTACGCTGACCGGACCCCGGCCCCCCAGCCGGCGCCCGTGGCGCCCGGCGGGCCGGATGTCAGCTGAGCAGGACCAGCAGCAACGACGCCGGCGGTTCTCCGTCCGGCGTACCCAGGAGGATGGAGACGCCGTGACTTCCGTGGCCACCCCCGGTCTCGACAACGCACCCACCACGCACCCCCAGCTGCTCGCCTGGGTGCGGGAGATGGCCGAGCTGACCACCCCCGAGCGGGTCGTGTGGGTGGACGGGAGTGACGAGGAGTACGAGCGCCTCACCCAGCAGCTCGTGGACGCCGGCACCTTCACCCGGCTGGAGAAGAAGCCCAACTCGTTCTGGGCCGCCTCCGACCCCAGCGACGTCGCGCGCGTCGAGGACCGCACCTTCATCTGCTCGGTCGACGAGGCCGACGCGGGGCCGACCAACAACTGGATGGCCCCCGACGAGATGAAGTCGATCATGACCGGGCTGTACCGCGGCTCGATGCGCGGCCGGACGATGTACGTCATCCCGTTCTGCATGGGCCCGGTCGAGGCCGAGAACCCGATGTTCGGCGTCGAGCTCACCGACTCCGAGTACGTCGTCGTCTCCATGCGGGTGATGGCCCGCATCGGCAGCCGCATCCTCGAGGCGATGGGGGACGACGCCCAGTTCGTCCCGGCCATGCACTCCCTCGGCGCCCCGCTCGAGCCGGGCCAGCAGGACGTGCCGTGGCCCTGCAGCGACACCAAGTACATCTCGCACTTCCCCGAGGAGCGGGCCATCTGGTCCTACGGCTCCGGGTACGGCGGCAACGCCCTGCTGGGCAAGAAGTGCTACTCCCTGCGGATCGCCTCGGTCATGGCCCGCGACGAGGGCTGGCTCGCCGAGCACATGCTGATCCTCAAGCTGACCAGCCCGCAGCAGAAGACCTACTACATCGCCGCCGCGTTCCCGAGCGCCTGCGGCAAGACCAACCTCGCGATGCTCGAGCCGACCATCCCGGGCTGGAAGGTCGAGACCCTGGGCGACGACATCGCCTGGATGCGGTTCGGCGAGGACGGCCGGCTCTACGCCCTCAACCCCGAGTACGGCCTGTTCGGCGTCGCGCCCGGCACCGGCTGGGACACCAACCCCAACGCCATGCGCACGATCGACAAGGGCAACTCGGTCTTCACCAACGTCGCCCTCACCGACGACGGCGACATCTGGTGGGAGGGCATGACCGACGAGCCACCGGCGCACCTCACCGACTGGAAGGGCCGGGACTGGACGCCGGAGAGCCCCGAGCCCTCCAGCCACGCCAACAGCCGGTTCTGCACCCCGATCACCCAGTGCCCGATCCTGGCGCCCGAGTACGACGACCCGAAGGGCGTGCCGATCTCGGCGATCCTGTTCGGCGGCCGCCGCAAGACCACGATCCCGCTGGTCACCGAGGCGCGGGACTGGAACCACGGCGTCTTCCTGGGCGCGACGCTCTCCTCGGAGACGACCGCCGCGGCCACCGGCGCCGTCGGCGTCGTCCGCCGCGACCCGTTCGCCATGCTGCCGTTCATCGGCTACCACGCCGGTGACTACGTCCGGCACTGGGTCGAGACCGGCAAGGCCCACGACGCCGCCAAGCTGCCGCGGATCTTCTACGTGAACTGGTTCCGCCGCGACGAGGACGGCGGCTTCCTGTGGCCGGGCTTCGGCGAGAACAGCCGGGTGCTCAAGTGGGTCGTCGAGCGGCTCGAGGGCACCGCGGCCGCCGAGGAGACCCCCATCGGCCACGTCCCGACCGCCGACTCCCTCGACGTCTCCGGGCTCGACATGACCCCGGAGCGGGTGGAGAAGGCCCTCGCCGTCGACAAGGACGAGTGGCGCGCCGAGGTCCCGCAGATCACCGAGTGGTTCCAGAAGTTCGGCGAGAAGCTCCCCAGCACGATGTGGGACGAGCTGGCCATCCTGGAGCACCGGCTCGCCTGAGGACCCCTTCCCTCGGGTCCCCGCGGAACCCGGGGCTCGCCAGGGAGGGCCCAGGGCCCCGCCAAGGTCACCGTCGACCGGGGCGGGGCCCTGTCGCGTCCGCACCCGGCGTGTCGCCCGGGGAGGACGTGCGCCACGAGGCCGGGTCGAGCCAGGTCGGATAGCGTCATCTGACGTCCCCACTCCCCGGCTCAGCGCCGAGCCGCTCGACGACAGGCATCCCTGCCCGTGCCCAATCCCTATCTGCACGTGCTCCGCACGCCGCACGCACTCCCGATGGTGCTGGCCGCGTTCATCGGACGGCTGCCGCTGTCCATGGTCGGCCTCGGGTCGGTGCTGCTGATCGCGTCGGAGAGCGGGTCCTACGGCTACGGCGGCGCGGTCGCCGCCACGGGCGCGGTCACCACCGCGATCTCCGGGCCCCTCATCGGGCGGTGGGCCGACACCCACGGCCAGCGCCGCACGCTGCTGCCGGTCCTGGCGGTCTTCGTCGCCGCCGGCTGCGTCTTCCTGCCCGCGGTCAAGGACGACTGGCCGCGCTGGATCGTGTTCGCGTCGGCCGGCATCGCCGGCGCCTGCATCCCGCCGGTCGCCTCGATGATCCGGGTGCGCTGGACGCACCTGCTGCGCGGCACCCACCGGTTGCCGACGGCGCTGGCCATGGAGTCGGTGGTCGACGAGTTCGTCTTCATCGTCGGCCCGGTGCTGGTCACCTTCCTCTCCACCACCGGGCACGCCACCTCCGGCGTCGTCACCGCCTTCGCCCTCGCGGTCATCGGCAGCCTGCTGTTCGCCGCGCAGGGCCGCACCGAGCCCCCGCCGCACGGGCACGAGGCGCGCACCGGCCCGCGGGCCATCCGGAGCCCCGGCATCCGGGTGCTGTTCGTCGTGGGCGCGGCGGTGGGCGCCATCCTCGGCACGCTGGAGATCGCGCTGGTCGCCTTCGCCGACGAGGTGGGGGCCATGTCGCTGTCCGGCGTGCTCATCGCGGCGCTGGCGGTGGGGTCCATGGCCAGCGGCATCGGCTGGGGGACGGTGCACTGGCGCTCGCCACTGCGCCTGCGCCTGGCGGTCGTGCTGGCCGTCCTCACCGTGCTCAGCGTCCCGCTGCTGCTGATCGGCAGCATCTGGCTCATGATCCCGTTCGTCGTCGTCGCCGGGATCGCCGTCTCGCCGTCGCTGATCAGCTCCTTCACCCTCGCCGAGCTGCTCGTGCCCCGGTCGGCGACCACCGAGGCGTTCACCTGGATCGGCACCGCGCTGGGGCTCGGGGTGGCGATCGGCGCCTCGGTCGCGGGCAAGGTGGTCGACGTCGCAGGGGCCAACGCCGCGTTCGCCGTCGCGACGATCGCCGCGCTCGTGGCCGCCGTCGTCGTCGCCGCCGGCCAGCGCGTCCTGCACGTGCCCGCCGAGCACGCCGCCCAGCCGGCGATGGCCCGGTGACCACCGACCGGCCGGCCGGGGCCCGCACCATCGACGAGCTGCTCGACGAGGCCCGCGGGCGCATCACCCGCGTGGCGCCGGCCGAGGCCGCCCAGCGCGTGGCGGCGGGCGCGCTGCTGGTCGACACCCGCCCGGCGTTCCAGCGGGACGCCGACGGCGAGGTGCCCGGCGCGCTGGTCGTGGAGCGCAACCACCTGGAGTGGCGCTTCGACCCGGCCAGCGACGCGAAGCTGCCCGAGGCGACCGGGTACGCCGTCGAGGTCATCGTGATGTGCAACGAGGGCTATTCCTCCAGCCTCGCCGCCGACTCACTGCGCGCTCTCGGCCTGCACCGGGCCGCCGACGTCGTGGGCGGCTACCAGGCCTGGCGGGCCGCCGGCCTGCCGACGACGCGCGACTGACCGCCGGTCACTCCGGGCGCGGCGCGCCGTCGAGCGCGGCGCGGGCCTCGGCGGCGAGCCGGCGGACGAGCTCCCCGGCCGGCACCGCCGCCGCCAGGGCGGCCGACTGTCCCGCCCACAGGTGCAGCTCCTCGGCGTCCCCCGCCGCCCGCGCCGCGGCCCGGACCGGGGCGGTGAGCAGGTGCACCTCGGGATAGGCGGCCGGCGCGTGCTCGTCCAGGTCGCGGACGGCGGCGTTGACCAGCGCCCGCGCCCGGCGGCCGGTGAAGGCGCGGGTGACGGTGGTGGGCCGGCCCTCGGCGAGCGTCGCGGCGTGCACCGGCGTGGTACCGGCCTCCGGCGTCGGCAGGAACGCGGTGCCGAGCTGGGCCAGCGCCGCCCCGGCCGCGAGCACCGCGGCCACGCCCGCGCCGTCGGCCACGCCTCCGGCGGCGACCAGCGGCAGGGGGGACACCCGCCGGACCAGCGCCAGCAGCGGCAGCAGGCCCAGCTGGGCGGGCTCCTCGTCGGACAGGCCGCCGCGGTGCCCGCCGGCCTCCCACCCCTGGACGACCAGCGCGTCGGCGCCGGCCGCGGTCGCGACGGCGGCGTCCTCCGGTGAGGTGACCGTGACCCACACCGGCAGCCCGGCGTCGTGCAGCGCGTCGAGCGCGTCCGCGGGCGGCAGCCCGAACGCGAGCGAGACGACGGCCGGCCGCAGCTCCCGCAGCAGGTCCACCTTGGCGGCGAACCCGTCGTCGGAGTGGGCGGGCGTGCCGGGGGAGGCGCCCAGGCGGGCGGCGCGGGCGGCGATGCGCTCGGCGTACCCGTCCACCCGCGCGGACTCCTCCGGGCGCTCGGGCACCGGCGCGAACACGTTGACGCCGAACGGCGCCCCGGTGCGGCCGCGGACGTCGGCGACCTCCGCGGCGACCTGCTCGGGCGTGCGGTAGCCGGCGGCGAGGAAGCCCAGTCCGCCGGCGTCGCCGACGGCCGCGACCAGCGCCGGGGTCGACGGGCCGCCGGCCATGGGGGCGGCCACGATGCGGGCGGGGACCGGGGGGAGCGGCAGCGGCACGACGGCGAGCCTGCCCCGCGACGGCGGGTCCGTCGAGCGGGGGGCGTGTCGGTCCGGCGTCCTACGATCCGCGCCGTGGGTCCCTCGCGCGCCGCCGTGCCGCTGTCCTGCCCGCCCCGGTGACCCGCCCCCGCCCGGCCGCCGGCGGCGGACGCCTGCTGCGCGTGCCGCCGGAGCGGCTGGGCCGCTGGCTCGACGGCGTGGCCGCCCGGCACGGGGCCTTCGACGAGGTCGGGCTCGACGACGAGGCCGTGCGGATCACCTGCGCGGACTCCACGACGGTCACCCTGCGCGCCCCGTTCCCCTGGCGACCCGGTCCGGCGCTGCTCACCGCGTTCGCCGCCGCTGTCCGGCAGCCGCACCGGGCCGCGGTGCTGCTGGTCCGGCGCGGGCGGTGGGCGGTCGGCGTGTTCGACGGCGCCGACCTGCTCGTCTCCAAGGTCGACGCCCGCCTGGTCCAGGGCCGCACCGCCGCCGGCGGGTGGAGTCAGCAGCGCTTCGCGCGGCGACGGGCCAACCAGACCGACGCCGTCGTCGCGGCCGCTGCCGACACCGCCGTCCGGGTCCTGCTGCCGCAGGCCGGCGAGGTCGCCGCGCTGTTCACCGGTGGGGACCGCGGACTGGTGGACGCCGTCCTGGCCGACCCCCGGCTGCGGGCCCTGACCGCCCTCCGCCGCCAGCCGGCGCTGCAGGTCGGGGAGCCGACGAAGGCGGTGCTGCTGGCCGCCCCGGAGCAGTTCCGGGCGGTCGCCGTGCACCTCGTGGAGCCCCAGGACCGCCCGGAACCCGGGTGACGGGACCGGGACGGCGGCGTAGCGTCCTCCGACCGTGTCCTCCGCACCGAGCGCGACGACCACCGCCCCCGATCCCGTCCTCCTCGCCGAGCGCGTCCACCTGGCGCACGCGGCCGACTGCCTGACCCGCATGCGCGCCACGACCGCCGCCGTCGGGGACGCCGGGGTCGACGCCTGGGCCTCCGAGCGGCTGGGCGCGGCCCGCGCCGAGCGGCTGCGCTCGCTGGCCGCCGACCCCGGCGTCCCGGCCTTCTTCGGCCGCACCGACGCGCGGGTGGGAGCAGGCACCGAGACCTTCCACATCGGCCGCCGGCACGTCCGCGACGCGGACGGGACGCCGGTGGTCATCGACTGGCGGGCGCCGATGAGCCGGCCGTTCTACCAGGCCAGCGCGGCCGAGCCGCAGGGCCTGCTGCGCCGGCGCCGGTTCGGCTTCTCCGGCGGCGAGCTCACCAGCTACGAGGACGAGCTGCTCGGTACCGGGGACTCGGCCCCCCTGCAGGGGCCCGCCGCGAGCTCGCGAGCGGTGGGGAGCAAGGGGGTCCTCTCCGTGCTGCAGGAGGAGATCGAGCGCCCGCGCGGCGGCCCGATGCGGGACATCGTGGCCACCATCCAGCCCGAGCAGGACGTCATCGTGCGGGCGCCGCTGGCCGAGTCGATCTGCGTGCAGGGCGCGCCGGGCACGGGCAAGACGGCGGTGGGGCTGCACCGCGCCGCGTACCTGCTCTACACCCACGGCGGGCAGTTGACCCGCACCGGCGTCCTCGTCGTCGGGCCGAACCGGGCGTTCCTCCGCTACATCGAGGAGGTGCTGCCCACCCTCGGCGAGGTCGACGTCGAGCAGACCACGGTGACCGACCTGACCGCGCGGGTGCCGGTGCGCGCGGTCGACGAGCCCGCGGCCGCCGTCCTCAAGGGCGACGCCCGCATGGCCGAGGTGCTCGACCGGGCGCTGTGGGGGTCGATCGCCAAGCCCGCCGAGGACGTGCTGGTCCCACTGCGCGGGCGCCGGTACCGGGTCCCGGTCGAGCGGCTCAAGCGGTACGTCGACGACCTGCGGCGCCGCGGCCGCGCCGGCGACGACCAGCAGCGGCTGCACCACGCCGCCGGCCGTGAGCGGCTGGCGATGAGCGTCGCCGAGGACGCCCGCCGGCAGGCCGAGGCCGCCGGGGGCAGCCCGACCGACGCCGAGACCCGCCGGGCGGCGCGCGGGCCCGAGGTCCGGGCGTTCTGCGACGCGACGTGGCCGGCCCAGGACCCCGCGGACCTGGTGCACGGCCTGCTCACCGACCCCGCACGGCTGCAGCGGGCCGCCCGCGGCCTGCTCACCGACGACGAGCAGGCGCTGCTGCTCCGCCCGGCCGGCCCGCTGCGCTCGGCGCCCTGGACCGCGGCCGACGCCGTGCTGGTCGACGAGGTCGCCGGCTCGCTGGAACGCACCGCCGGCTACGGGCACGTCGTCGTCGACGAGGCCCAGGACCTCTCCCCGATGCAGTGCCGCGCGGTGGCCCGGCGGCTGGCCGCGGGCTCGCTCACCGTGCTGGGCGACCTGGCGCAGGCGACCAGCCCCTGGTCGGCGGCCGACTGGGGTCGGACGCTGACCGCGCTGGGCCGGCCCGACACCGTCGTCCGGCCGCTGACCCGCGGGTACCGGGTGCCGGGGGAGGTGCTCGCCTACGCCAACCGGCTGCTGCCGGCCATCGCGCCGGGCCTGGAGCCGGCGACCGCCGTCCGCCGGGAGGCGGGGGCGCTGCGGATCCAGCCCGACGGCGTCCTGACCGACGTCGTCTGCGACCTCGCCGCGCAGCCGGGCTCGGTGGGCGTGGTCTGCGCCGACGCGGCGGCCGCCGACGTGGCCGGCGCCCTGACGGCGGCCGGCGTCCCGGCCCCCGTGCTGACCGACGGCGACGCGGCGGGGCGGCTGACCGTCGTCCCCGCCTCGCTGGCCAAGGGGCTGGAGTTCGACGCGGTCGTGGTCGTGGACCCCGCGGGGATCGCCGCGGCCGAGCCGCGCGGGCTGCACCGGCTCTACGTGGTCCTCACCCGGGCGGTGAGCACCCTGGTCGTGCTGCACCGCGGGGACCTGCCGGACCTGCTCGGGGGGTGAACGTCCGGTGACGCTCGGGCGTCGTGGCCGGGCGCGGGCGGCGTGGGAGGTTGTGGACGGCCACGTCGTCTGTTCCAGTGACCTTCGTCACTGGAGAGGGGGCCCATGGACCTGCGCGCGCACGTACGGGCCAGGACGCTGCTCGAGCTGGCCGCCACGGTCGTCGCAGCCGGGGCCCTCCTCGCGGCGGTCCTCTTCCCGTGGGTGGGCGGTCCGGCCCTGGTCGCCCAGCGGTCGACCAGCCTCCTCGGGGACCTCCCCACCGAGCTGACCGTAGACCCCCCGGCCGGCAACACGGTGCTGCTGGCGGCCAACGGCGAGCCGATCACCTACTTCTACGACGAGAACCGCGCGCCGGTCGCCGGCGACCAGATCGCCGAGGTCATGAAGCAGGCGATGGTCGCCATCGAGGACGCCCGCTTCCAGGAGCACCACGGCCTCGACGTCCAGGGCACGATGCGGGCGCTGCTGACCAACATCGCCGCCGGCGGCGTGCAGGAGGGCGGTTCGACGCTCACCCAGCAGCTGGTCAAGCAGACCCTGCTGCAGACCGCGCGGACGCCGGAGGAGCGCAGCGCCGCCACCGAGCAGACGGTGGGCCGCAAGCTGCGCGAGGCCCGGCTGGCCCTGGCCCTGGAGGACACCTACTCCAAGGACGAGATCCTCACCCGCTACCTGAACATCGTGTACTTCGGCCAGAACGCCTACGGCGTGCAGCCGGCCGCACGCGCGTTCTTCGGCGTGGACGCCGCCGCGCTGACCCTGCCCCAGGCGGCACTGCTCGCCGGGCTGGCGCAGAGCCCGACCGCCGACGACCCGTTCACCAACCCCGAGAAGGCCACCGAGCGGCGCGACGAGGTCCTCTCGCGGATGGCCGAGCAGGGCCGGGTCAGCCAGGCCGAGGCGCAGCAGGCCCAGGCCGCACCACTCGGGCTGGCCCCGGCCCCGGCGCCGCCCCGCGGCTGCGTGCAGGCCGCCGTCGGCGCGTTCGTCTGCGACTTCGTCCAGCGGTACCTCACCCAGGAGCTCGGGCTCACCCAGGAGCAGCTGGACAACGAGGGCTACGTCGTCCAGACCACGCTCGACGTCGACCTGCAGCGGTCCGGCGACGCCGCCGTCCTCGAGACCCTGCCCATGGGCGACTCGCTGGCCGCCATGTTCACCGCCGTCGAGCCAGGCACCGGGCACCTGCTCGCGATGAGCGTCAACCGGGTCTTCGGCTACGACAAGGAGGACCCGGCGCAGGAGTCGTACAACCTCAACGCCGCGCCCAGCAAGGGCTCCGGGTCGACGTACAAGGTGTTCACCGCCGCGGCGGCGCTGGCCCGCGGCTACTCCAGCTACTACACGATCACGACGTCCGACCCCTACGTCTCCCGGGTCTACCGCGACGGCACCGGCCGCTACGACGTGGCGAACGCCGGCGACTACCGGTCGACGCTGGACCTCACCACCGCGCTCTACCAGTCCTCCAACACCTACTTCCTGGCGCTGGAGGACGCCCTGGGCAGCGTCGAGGAGCCGGTGCGCATGGCGGAGCGGATGGGGTTGTTCCAGTTCAGCGATCCCGAGCTGCCGCAGCAGATCATCGACGAGAACCGCGGCTCGTTCACCTTCGGCGCCGAGGCGACCAGCCCGCTGGCGCTGGCCAGCTCCTTCTCGACCCTGGCGGCCGGCGGCACGCAGTGCGACGTCGTCCCGGTGACCGCCGTCCTCGACCGGCACGGCGAGCCGGCCGTCGGCGCCGACGGCGAGCCGATCGCCGTCGGCGACCGGTGCACCCCCGAGGCGATCCCACCGGGGGTGGCCACCACGCTCAACCAGATGCTGGTCAAGGACGTCGCGCCCGGGAACCCGGGACAGACCGGCGCCCGCGCCCACGTCCCCGGCCACCAGATCGCGGGCAAGACCGGGACGTCGCAGGACAACGACTCCATCGCCTTCGTGGGCTACACGCCCGAGGTCACCGCCAGCGTCATGGTGCTCAACCCGAAGGAGAAGGAGAACGTCGGCGGCTTCGGCGGGGGCAAGGCCGCGACGGTGTGGCACGACGCCATGGCGCCGATCCTCCAGGCGCGGGGCAGCGGGGAGTTCCCGCCGGCCGACGAGCGCGTGCAGAACGGCAACACCCGGCCGGTGCCGGGCTGCACGTCGGTGCGGCGCTGCCAGGCGGCGCTGGCCGACGCCGGGTTCCAGCACACGACGGTGCGCGTGGACAGCTCTCGCGAGGCCGGCACCCTGCTGGGCACCAGCCCGCCCCGCGGGGGCCGGGCGGTGCCGGGGCAGCTGGTGTCGATCCTGGTGAGCAACGGCGCCGACTACGTCGAGCCGGCCCCCGCGCCGCGGCCGGAGCCGGAGGAGCCGCCCGCGACCGAGCCGGAGGCCCCGCCGCCGGCCGAGGACGACGCCGAGCCGCCGACGGAGGAGGCGGAGCCGGCGCCCGACGAGGGGGACTCGGACTCCGGGGACGAGGACGAGGGCGACTCGGACGAGGGCGACTCCGATGAAGGCGACTCCGACGGTGGGGACGTGTCCGAGGAGGAGTCCGACGAGGAGGGGTGACCGGCCCGGACGCGGTCGTCGAGGGCCTGGGTGAGCAGCCAGCCCCCGATGACCACCAGGTGCAGCAGGAACAGCCACAGGCTGATCGCCACCACCGCACCCACCACGGTCAGCCCGCCGAACGGCGCCCCCAGGGCCAGTGGCAGGGCCAGGAACAACACGAATCCCTGCAGGAAGCCCGACAGGCAGGCGGCGGTGAACAGCGCGCCCGAGACCAGCGCCGGCCAGCGCAGCCGCCCGGCCGCGACCACCCCGAAGCCCCACAGCAGCGGCACGGTCAGCGCGAAGAGCACCGAGTAGTAGCCGACCGCCAGGCTGCCCAGGCGGTTGCCCCGCTCGGTCAGCTCGGCCATCGCGGAGGCGGCCAGCAGCAGGGGGTACAGCAGCAGCGGGGTGGCGACCACCAGTGGCAGCGCCAGCAGCCGGCCGCGCCAGCCGGTCAGGGTGTCCCGGCGCGGCGTGAAGCGCAGCAGCGCCCGCCGCAGCCCCTCGCCGTAGAGCGACAGCGGCAGCAGGGCCAGGACGACGTCGAGCAGCCCCATCCCCACGCCGGCCCGCGCCAGCGCGCGCAGCGCCTCGGGGGCGCCCAGCTGCGACGGGAGCAGCCCGGCCAGCCGTGCGGCGAGGTCGGTGACGGTGTCCGCGGAGGTGACCAGCGCGGTCAGGCGGACGGCGACCAATAGCAACGGCACCACCGCGATGCCGGCGTAGAACGTCAGCCCGGCGGCGATCAGCGCGAGGTCCCGGCCGTGCAGCCGCCGTCCGGCCCCGCGGATCAGGGCACGGGTCTCCCGGCGCAGGTCCACCGGCCCATGCCACCAGGTGTGGGCCGATCCCGCCCGATCGGGGGCCTCCTTCAGCGGCGGTCGAGCAGCGCGCGGGCCGCCGCGTAGCCGCCCAGGCCGCTCACGGCCCCGCCGCGCACCGTCCCGCCGGAGGAGGCCGCGACCACCCGCGGGTGGGCCGTCGCCACACCCCAGGTGCCCACCTCCGCGTCCGTCTCGGCGACCGGCCAGCACAGGTCGCCGTGGAAGATGTGCCCGCCCGGCATCGCCAGCGACTCCTCCACGTCCAGCGGCGAGGCGGCCTGCAGGCAGGGTTCTCCCGTGGCGTCCGGGGCCAGGCAGTCCAGCAGCGGCTCCTCCAGGTGCGCGTCGAGCTGGGCGACCACCCGCCGCACGGCCTCCCGGCGAGTGCCGACGGGGTCCTCCCGGAAGAGCGCGGCCGGCGTGTGCAGGCCGAACAGGGTGAGCGTCTGGTAGCCGGCCGCCCGTTCCGCCGGCCCGAGGATCGACGGGTCCGACAGCGAGTGGCAGTAGACCTCGAACGGGATGACGTCGGGCAGCCGGCCGGCGGCGGCCTGCGCGTGGGCCGCGTCGAGCTGCGAGGCGGCCTCGTCGACGTGGAACGTGCCGGCGAAGGCCACGGCCGGGTCCACGCCCGACCGCAGCCGCGGCAGCCGGGCCAGCACCATGTTGACCTTGAGCTGGGCGCCGTCCGGGGTGGTCCGCGGCGCGACGCCGAACAGCCGGTCGAGGACGGCCGGTGCCGCCCCCGAGACGACCCAGCTCGCGTCGACGGCGTGCTCGCCGCCCTCGTCGTCGGTCCAGTGCACGGTCGCGCCGTCGGGCCGGGGCTCGAGCGCGGTGACCGTCGCCCGGGTGAGCAGCTCCGCGCCGGCGCTGCGCGCGGCGGCGGCCATGGCCCCGGTGACCGCGCCCATCCCGCCGACGGGCACCCGCCACCGGCCGGTGCCGTTGCCGACCAGGTGGTACAGGAAGCAGCGACCGGCCAGGCCGTCGGCGGCGTGCATGTCGGCGAAGGTGCCGATCAGCCCGTCGGTCAGCGCGACCCCGCGGACGACGTCGTGGGCCAGCTCGTCGGCCACCACGTCGGCCAGCGGCCGCTCGAGGAGGTCCTGCCACAGCTGCGGGTCGCGCAGCCGCCCCGCCAGCTGGGCGGGGGAGACCAGCGGCTCGGTCAGCGTCGGGGCGAGGTCCTCGGCGAGGTCGGCCAGCCGGCCGTAGAAGCGCCGCCAGCCGGCCAGCTCGTCGTCGGACCCGGTGAGGTCCCGGAACGACGCGGCGGTGGCCGGGCCCTCGTCCCGCTCGACCAGCAGCCCGGTGTGCCCGGGGACGGCGGTGTAGGACGCCACCGCGCGGTCGGCCAGGGTCACCTCCAGGCCGAGGTCGGCGACGATGCGGTCGGGCAGCAGGCTGACCAGGTACGAGTACGCCGACAGCCGGACGTCGACCCCCGCGAAGACCTGCCGGCTCACCGCGGCGCCGCCGACCTGCTCGAGCCGCTCGAGGACCAGCACCGACCAGCCGGCGCGGGCGAGGTAGGCGGCGGCCACCAGGCCGTTGTGCCCGGCCCCCACGACGACGGCGTCGTACCTGCTGCGTGCGCTCACCCGGCGGACCGTAGCGCGTGGGCCGGCGGGTCAGCCGCCCTGCGTCGGGGCGTTCTCGCTGTCCGAGCAGTCGGCCCGGTCGCTGCCGGCCTCGGCGGCACCGCAGTCGGTCGTGCCGCGGTCGACGTCGGTGTTGGAGTTGTTGCTGCTGCTGCACCCGGCGAGCGCCCCGACGAGGGCGAGCACCACCAGGGGTCGCTTGAGGTCCATGAGACGCACATACCCCGTCGCCCCGTCGGCGCACCACCGGCCCCGCGCGTCCCAGGGGTAACGGCGACCAGCGGGGTCGAGGTGAGAGTCCACGAAATCACAACTCGGTAATTGTCACCGGAGCGTCACGGCCCTTACGGTGTGTGTGTCCGTCGGGGCGTTCCGTTACCGAAATGGGTGACACCCCGCGGGCGCCGCCGAGCCGGGTCGCCAGACCCGGGCCGGGGACCCACCGCAGCACTGGGGTGAAGCACGCACGGCTCCGGCCGGGCGCGCCGGGCGCCTTCCCGTCCGAACCCGTCAGCTAACTCGGTAGGCGGCTCGTGGAAGAACGGAGAGCCGCCAGACCATGGCGTCCGCCCGCGCCGCTCGGCGCGCTGCCCTCGTCCTCGCCGCCGCCGTCGGCGTCGCCTTCGTCCCCAACGCCGCCGGGGCGGAGGAGCCGGCCACCGCCTCGGAGGCCGCGGCCCTGGTCGCCGCCCGCGGGCACGACCTCGAGGTCGTCACCGAGCAGTTCAACGAGGCGCGGGAGGCCCTCGCCGCGCAGCAGGCGGCCGCCGAGGCCGCGGCAGCGCAGGTCACCGAGGCGCAGGCCGTGGCCACCGCCGCGCAGCAGCAGGTGAGCGGCATCGCCCGGAGCGCCTTCACCGGCGAGAGCATGGGGTCGCTGCAGGCCCTGATGACCAGCGGCTCGGCCGAGGAGTTCGTCAACCGGGTGACGCTGCTGCAGACCGTCGCCGGTCACCAGGGCGAGGTGCTCGACCAGGCCGTCACCGCCGGGGAGACCGCCGCCCAGGCCCAGGCCGAGGCCGACCGGGTGGCCGCCGAGGCGCAGGAGGCGTACGACGCCGTTGCTGAGCAGCAGGCCGGCCTCCAGGCGCAGATCGCCGAGTACCAGGCCGACTACGCGCGGCTGAGTGCCGACGAGCGGCGGGCCGCCCTGGAGGCCGCGGCCTCCGCGCACGGCGACGAGGAGCGGGCCAGCCGCGGCGAGCGCGAGGCGGCGCCCACGGGCGGGGCGCCCGTCGTCGCCGGCAGCGGCTCGCTCCAGGCGGTGATCGACACGGCCATGGCCCAGCGCGGCAAACCCTACGTCTGGGCGGCCTCGGGCCCCGGCTCCTACGACTGCTCCGGCCTGGTGCAGTACGCCTTCCGCGCGGCGGGGATCAGCCTGCCGCACTCCAGCCGGATGCAGTCGCAGATGGGGCAGCAGGTCTCCCGCGCCGAGGCCCGCCCCGGTGACCTGGTCGCCTTCTACAGCCCGGTGAGCCACATCGGCATCTACCTCGGCAACGGCCAGATGGTGCACGCGCCGACGTCCGGCGACGTCGTCAAGGTCGCCAGCGTCGACGTCATGGGCGCCACCCCGAAGTTCAACCGCATCGTCGGCTGACAGAAGGACCCGAGAAGGACCCCGAGAAGGACCCCGAGAAGGACCCCGAGAAGGACTCCGTCCTCCCCACCGCTCGCAGGCTCGCGGCGGGGCCCTGGACGGGGCCGCCCGACCCCTCGCAGGCTCGCGGCGGGGCCCTGGACGGGGCCGCCCGACCCCTCGCAGGCTCGCGGCACGCCTCAGGACGGGGCCGACCGGAGCCCCCGGACGCCTCGCGCGTCCGGGGGCTCCGTCGCGTCTTGACCCACCGTCCCATAGCGTGAACACTGCTCTCAGGAGAGAGCATCGATCACAAGAGGGAGGCCGGCGATGGCGCTGGCGTGGCAGTGGACCTGGGCGGGCGTCGCGTTCGCCACCGAGCTCGGCGCGCTCGTCGCCCTCGGCCTGTGGGGGTGGAGCACCGGCGGGACGACGGCGACGCGGTGGCTCCTGGCCCTCGGGGTCCCCCTCGCGGCGGCGGTCCTGTGGGGCCTGTTCGCCGCCCCGCAGGCCGTGGTGCAGGTAGCGGCCCTCGCCGTCCTGACGAAGGTCGTGGTCTTCGGGGTCGCCGGCGCCGCCCTTGTGACGGCGGGGCTGCCGCGCGTGGCCGCCGTCCTCGTCGTCGCCGCGGTGCTGGGCAGCGTGCTGTCCGGGCCGCTCACCGCGCAGCGGGCGCCCGAGGCCGCGGTCAGCGCGGCGCCGGCCCGCTGACCTCCTGCAGCAGCCCCCAGACGAACCGCGCCCGGACCCCACCGGGCAGGTGCACCTCCCAGCGGGTGACCACCCCGGGGTCCACGCTGTGCGCGCCGGGCAGTGCCACGACGTCGTCCAGGACGTGCTCCCAGACCCGGAGCCGGCCGGCGGCGGCGCGGGGCACCGGGGAGCCCGGCGCGCGCACCAGGTGCTCCTGCAGCACCGAGCCGCCGGGGCCGGAGAGCACCTCCCAGAACAGGTGCGGCCACAGCGGCAGGGGCCAGCGGCGGACCTGGAGGTCCAGGTCGCCGAAGCGGCGGTCCTCCAGCTCCTCCGGCGGACCCAGGACGGCGGTGCGCAGGGCCAGCCCGCGCGGCGCCCGCGGCGAGTGCTGCAGCGCCTGCCACCGGGTGTGCGCCGCGTGCGCCTCCGCCCGGGTGGCGCGGACGCGGGGCAGCGCCTCGGCGACCAGGTCGGGGCGCACGTCGGCCATGCGGCGCAGCAGCACGAGGCAGAACTCCCGCCGCGCCAGTCCCCGCACGCCCCGAGACCCTGCCAGCATCCCCTCCGTGCTCATCCCCCCGGCCACCGCCACCGGGATCATGGCCGGGACGGTCACGCTGGCGTTCCGCCGCTGGGACCGGCCGCGGGTGCGTCCCGGGGGCACCCAGCGCACGACGGCGGGCGTGGTGCAGTTCGTCGACGTCGCCGAGGTCGACCCCGCCGGCATCACGGAGGACGACGCGGCGGCCGCCGGCGTCCCCTCGCGGGCGGCGCTGCTCCGGCTGCTCGACCGCCGGCCCGGTGCGCACGTCTACCGGGTGCGCGTCCGCGGTGCCGGCCCCGATCCCCGCGTCGACCTGCGCGAGCGGGCCGACCTCTCCGGGGAGGAGCGGCGGGCCCTCGACGCCCGGCTGGACCGGTGGGACGCCGCCCGGGCGGACGGACCGTGGACGCGGGCGGTGCTGCGCCTGATCGCCGGCCGGCCGAAGGTGCGCGCGCCGGACCTGGCCGCGGCCCTGGGCCGGGAGACCCTGCCGTTCAAGCGGGACGTCCGGAAGCTGAAGGAGCTCGGCCTCACCCGCAGCCTGCCGGTCGGGTACGAGCTGTCCCCGCGAGGCCGCGCCTACCTCGGGTCCGGGATCGGGGAGGATGGGGGGCGATGAACCCCCGAGCCGTCGCCCTGCTGTTCCGTGTCGTCGCCCTCGCCGAGGCCTGTTCCTGGGTGGGCCTGTTGTCCGGCATGTTCGTGAAGTGGGTGCTCGACACCTCGGAGCGCGGCGTGCAGATCTTCGGCCCCGTCCACGGCGGCGTCTTCGTCGCCTACGTGCTGGTCGCCCTGGTCGCGAGCCGCGTGCTCCGGTGGAACCTGCTCACCACGGGGCTGGCCCTGGCCGCCTCGGTGCCGCCGTTGGTCACCCTGTGGTTCGACCGCTGGGCCACCCGCACCGGCCGGCTGCCGCTGCCGGAGCCCGCGCCGTCCTCCTGATCCTCGGGGCCGCGCGGCTCGCTACGGTCCTCGGTCATGCCCGAGCCGGTCCTGCCCGCCACCGCCCGCACCCTGCTCGCCCGCACCGCCCGGGTGCAGCGCGAGGGCCGGGCGCCCAGCCTGGTCGCGGGCGTGGTCCGCGAGGGCGGGCTGGTCTGGTCGGCCGGGCGCGGGGACGTCCCCGAGCCGCACACCGACGTCCAGTACCGGCTGGGCTCGATCAGCAAGACGGTCACCGCGGTCGCCGTGCTGCGGCTGCGGGACGAGGGCCGGCTGGACCTCGACGACCCGCTCGACCGCCACGTGCCGGGCACGCCGATGGGGGACCGCACCGTCGGCCAGTTGCTGGCCCACCTCGGCGGCGCGGCGGCGGAGAGCCCCGGCGGCTGGTGGGAGCGGACGCCGGGCGTCGCGCTGGACGACCTCGGCCTGGACGAGGAGCACGTCGTCCTCGGGGCCGCCCGCCGGTTCCACTACTCGAACCTCGGGTTCGGCCTGCTCGGGGAGCTGGTGGCGCGGCAGCGCGGCCGGGCGTGGGAGGACGTCGTCCGCGACGAGGTCCTCGGCCCGCTCGGCATGAGGCGGACGACGCCGCGCCCGGTCGCCCCGGCCGCGGAGGGGCACGCGGTGCACCCGTGGGCCGACGTCGTCCTGCCCGAGCCGGAGCACGACGCCGGGGTGATGGCCGCCGCGGGCCAGCTCTGGGCGACGCTGGCCGACCTCGCCCGGTTCGCCGTCTTCCTGCTCGGTGACACCGGCGACGTGCTGGACCCTGCCACGCTGGAGGAGATGACCGTGCCGGCGGGTCTCGACGACTCGGAGCCGGTGTGGTCCGCCTACGGGCTGGGGCTGCGCGTGATGCGGGCCGACGGGCACACCCTGGTCGGGCACGGCGGGTCGATGCCCGGGTTCCTCGCCGGGGTCTTCGTCGACCGGGACGAGCGGACCGGGGCGGTGTCCCTGGCCAACGCCACGAGCGGGCCTGAGCCGGTGGTGTTCGGGCTGCTCGCCGACCTGCGGGCGGCCGAGCCCCGGATCGTCGAGCCCTGGACCCCCGCGCCGTCGCCGGTGCCGCTGGAGGACCTCGGGATCTGGTACTGGGGGCCGGCGCCCCACGTGCTCCGCGCCCTGCACGGCGGGCGGCTGCACCTGGGGCCGTTGCCGGGCCGGCTCGGCCGGGCCAGCCGCTTCGCCCGCCAGGCCGACGGCACCTGGGTCGGGCTGGACGGCTACTACGCCGGCGAGCTGCTGCGGTTCGCCCCGGACCACCTCGACCTGGGCACGTTCGTCTTCACCCGCACGCCCTACGACCCGGGGGCCCCGGTTCCCGGCGGGGTGGACGAGGGCGGCTGGCGGCACTGAGCCGCCGGGCGGGCTACGGCCTGTCGAAGGCGTCCATCGTCGTCTTGAGGACCGCGCCGTAGACCAGGTGCGGGACCAGGTCGCTGACCCAGTCGGTGGTGGACCAGCTGCGCGGGTCGGTGATGCCGAGGGCGGTCATCGGGCCGTTGGCCGCGACCAGGATCCCGGCCGTGGTGAGCAGCGTGCCCACCAGCGGCTGGGACCGGAAGCCGGCGGCCCGGACGAGCCCGACGACGACGCCGACGCCGACGCCCGCGACCAGCCCGGTCAGCGGCGCGAGGCCCTGCACCCGGTTGTCGCGGGTCTCGCCCTCGCCGGGGATCGGCACGTGCGCCTTCTCGGCCAGCGTCTCCACCGTCTGCTCAGGGGTGGAGCTGCTGCCGCGGCCGCGCACGGCCATGTCGACGTAGGTGACGGCGTTGAGCGCGGTGCTGGCGGCCGCGCCCGCCGCGGCGCCGCGCAGCGCCCAGCCGGCCACGCTGATGCCACGCCGTCCCTTGCCGAACGTCCCCACCGGGGTGCGCTTCGCCATGCCCGCGCCCTACCCGCGTCCCCCGCCCGCACACGCCGTCAGGCCGGGGCCGGGCGGCAGAGGAACTCCGCGAGCAGCCGCGCGCAGCGGCCGACCGTCTCCCGGTGCTGGACCTCGTAGCCGTGCGTGCTCAACGTCGGCAGCGACAGGAGCGCCGCCCGGGCCGCCTGCCCCGAGCTCTTCGACTGGGATGCGTCGGAGTCGAAGGACTCCCAGACGGCGGCACGCGGCTCGAGCCCCAGTTCACGGCCGAGCGCCAGCAGGTGGTCGGCGAGGTCCTTGTCGTAGACGACGGCGTCGTCGGCGTAGGCGACCACCGGGCCGGAGTCGGCCGGGATCCCGTACTCGGCCTCGGCGGGGCCGACGTCGAGGGCGAGCGTGACCTCGCCGGGCAGGGTCCGGCTGGCGTACGCCGCCCCGACGCCGCCCATCTCCTCCCCGGTCGTGCAGACCAGGTGGACGTCGGCGGGCGGCCGGGCGCCGCGCTGGCGCAGGAGCCTGGCCGCCGCGACCAGCGCGGTCAGGGCGGCCCGGTCGTCGAGGAAGTAGGAGCCGACGAAGTCCCCGAACTCGACGAGCGTGCGCCGGTTGCGGTGGACACAGACGCGGGTGCCCGGGTGCACGCCCGCGGCGGCCAGTTCCTCGGGCGTGCGGCCGGTGAACGCGGCGACGTGCGTCCACTGCATCGCCTGGTCCCCGCCGTCCGGCTTGGTCTGCCAGACGCGCGCGGTCTCCGGGGTGGTGTGCTCGGAGCCGAGCAGGAGCACCGCGGTGAGCGTCTCCTTGTCGCCGAGCACGGTCAGCGGGCCGAGGCCGAAGTTGCCGGGGTACATCGTGCCGAGCTGGCTCAACCGCAGGGAGCCGTCCGGTTCGACCCGCTTGACGATCATCGACAGCTCGTCCATGTGCGCCATCACCCGAACGACCGGAGCGTCCGCGGCGCCCGTCCCCCGCAGGAGGGCGACCAGGTTGCCGGCGGCGTCGACGTCGAGCTCGTCGACCAGGGGGGCCAGCTCCCGCCGGCATACCTCGCGGACCTCGTCCTCCTGACCGCCGGGGCCGTAGGCGTACAGCAGCTCCTGGAGCAGCTCGCGGTCGTCGGGGGACACGGTTCTCCTCGGGGACGGTGGCCGGACGCCGCGCCTCTACCCCTGCGCGTCCCCGGGATAGTCCTCGAACCTCGCCGAGCCGTCCGGGTCCACCGTGATCCGGCCCGGACCGCCGTCCAGGCCCGCCACCGCGACCACGACCGGCCGCAGCCGCGGCCGCGCGACCTCTCGGAACAGGAAGGCCACCACCTCGCGCAGGACGTCCTGCGCGAGGTGGTGGCCACGGAACGGGTGCTCGCCGCCCTCGACCGTGAGCACCGCGGCGGTGTCCGCCTCGAAGCGCAGCCGAGCCTCCGCCGGTGGTCCCCACTCGGCGCGGAGCACCGCCAGCTCCGCGGCGTGCCGTGCCCGGTGCCGGCGGGTGAGGAGGCGGAACTGCTGGTCGAGGACGATGGCCGCCGCCGCCGCGTCCAGGCCGAACTCACGCTGGAGGCCGTCCAGCGCGGCCTCGTCGTCCGCCGCCTCCTGCAGGACCCGCACGAGGCGCACCGGGTCGGCCAGGGCGGTGTCGATCGCGGCGAGGGCGGCCAGCCGCTGTCCGCGGGCGTCGGTCACCGGGGCGCCCGCAGGCGCCGCACGGCGAGGCTGCCGGCTGCGATCGCCAGGGCCGCTGTCACCGCTCCGGCTGCCAGCAGCCCGGTGTGCGGGCCGCCCGGCGACGCGGTCCCCGCCGTGCCCGGTCGCGGGTCGCCGGGGGTGGCGCTGCCGGTGAGGTCCGCGACCTGCGCCTCCGACTCCGGCGTCGTCCTCGTCGTGCCGCCGCAGAGGTCCGCGACGAGGGGACCTTCCCCGCCGGACCGGGTCGCGAGGACCAGGAACGGTCCGTCCCCGGAGAGTTCGAGGCCGCAGCTGGCGCCCGAGGCGGCCGAGACGACGCCCTGCGCCTCCGCGACGTCGCCCTTCCACACCGACTCGACGGCGAAGACGTGCAGCGCCGGGTCCCCGCTGCTCGACCGGCCGGACACCTCCCGGGACACCAGGCGGCCGGTGAAGACGGCGTCGGCCCGCTGCAGCTGCGCGGCGAGCGGTTCCCCCACGCAGCTGCACGCCGACGCAGGCGCGGCCAGGGCCCACCCGGTCACCAGCAGCACCAGGGCCACGAGCAGGGAGGACGTCGTCCGGCGCACGAGCCGGAGCATCCACCCGGCCGCTGCCCGCGGCCAGTGGCGGGCGTGCGCGACCGCGGGCACGCTGACCGCGTGGACGACGTCGACGGGCGGCTCGAGGCGGCGATCGTGACGTTGCTCGACGTCCGGCGGGCCGGCGCGACGATCTGTCCCTCGGAGGCCGCCCGCGCGGTCGACCCGGCGGGCTGGCGCGAGCTCATGCCTGCGGCGCGCGCGGCAGCTGGGCGGCTCGCGGCGGCGGGACGCGTGGTGGTGACCCAGGGCGGTGCAGCGGTCGACGTGGTCACCGCGCGCGGACCCGTGCGCATCCGCAGGTCCCACTGAGGAGAGCGACAGCCCGCCGCCGATGGTCGTGCCCGCGCTGGTGCGTCCGTCCGCAGGTCGGGGCGGCGGGGTCAGGCTGCTGCGGGTAGGGGTGGGCCGGTCGGGACCTCGGTGCCGTCGGGGCGCCGGGTGCGCCGGCGTCCGTCGGGTCGTCGGTCGACGCGGAAGCCGTGGTGGACCTTGGTGCGGTGCCGCTCGCAGAGGAGAGCGCTGTTCTCCAGTGACGTCTCGCCGCCGTGGATCCACTCCAGCAGGTGGTGGACGTCGCACCACCCCGTGGGGGCGCCGCAGCCGGCGAACACGCAGCCGCCGTCGCGCACCTCCACCGCCCGGCGGAGATGCGGAGGGACGAGGCGGAGGGTGCGGCCGTGGTCCAGCGGCGCCCCGTCGGGGCCCAGCACGATCCGGGTGACCTGGGCGTCGCAGGCCAGCCACCGGGCCCGCGCCGCGGAGAGCACCGCCCCGAAGCCGGTCTCGGCCGTCCCGTGAGGTTCGGATCCCCAGATCACGGGATTGTCCACAGATCTCTACCGAGGGTTGACGCGGACTTCTGTTGAGGGCCCACAGCCGCCGGAACGTCGGGACTCGAGGCGGTGATGACCATGCGGGTGGGCGGGTGTGCGGCACAGTGGGCGCCGATGGTGCAGGCCGAACGGGGAGTGGAGATGGGCACGCTCGACCGTGGCCCCGGGGGGACGGCTCGCCGCGACGCGACCCGGGGGCGGACTTCCTCGGTCAGCACTCCAGCGTGGGGAACGACGCGGGCCTCGAACGGGCGACCGTGAGGCGGTGGCTCAGGCCTGCACCAGCAGTACCTGCCGATCGTGACCGGCGCGGACCGACCGGGGGTGCCGTGCGCGCCTCGCGGCCGCCGGGTGCTTGCTGCAGCGCGGGTTCGGCGGCCACGGCGCGCGTCCGGCGGTCACGGGCGCGCGATCGTGAGGCGGCGGCTCACTCCGTGCCGGCGGCGCGGTCGAGCAGCGGGGCCATCCGGTGGTCGACCAGCCGGCGCAGGGCCAGGGCGGTGTCGGTCCGCTGGACCCCGGGGATCGTCAGCACGTGCTCGGTGATCCGCCAGAGGTCGTCGGCGTCGGTGGCCACCACGCGGACCAGCAGGTCGGCGACGCCGGACAGCGCGGTGACCTCGAGGACCTCGGGGATCTGCGCCAACGCCTGGCCGACGTCGGCCAGGCTGCGCTGGACGACCTGCACGGTCACGTACGCCCCCAGCCGGTAGCCGAGCGCCTCCGGGTGCACCCGCGCGTCGAACGGGGCCAGCGCCCCGCTGCCCTCCAGCCGGGCCAGCCGTGCCTGCACGGTGTTGCGCGCCAGTCCGAGTCGCTGCGACAGCGCCATGACCGTGGCGCGCGGGTCCTCGGTCAGGGCCTGCAGCAGGCGGGCGTCGGTGGCGTCGAGGGCCGGCACGTTGCTCAGTCTGTCATGCGTGGACGTGCGAGTACCGAGCAATCTGCGCACCAGGTGGGATCACTCTTGCGCACAACGGTGGAGCGGTGATCTTCTCGCCAGGGCCCGGGTCGTGCCACGATGTGTGAGTGGCGCCACACCCCGGCGCCGCGAGACGTCCAGCACCGCCAGCGCCGGCGACCCCGGCTGCTGCGGCCGACGGCGAGGAGATGCCCGTGAGCCTGTCGAGCGCGGCCACCGAGGTGGTCGACCCGGTACCCGGGGCCGGGGCGCCCCACCTGCCCCAGCAGCCGGACCTCGTGCAGCTGCTGACCCCCGAGGGTGAGCGGGTCGAGCACCCCGAGTACTCGATCGACGTCAGCGACGAGGAGCTCCGCGGCCTGTACCGCGACCTGGTGCTGGTCCGCCGGTGGGACGTCGAGGCGACCGCCCTGCAGCGCCAGGGCGAGCTGGGCATCTGGGCCTCCCTGCTCGGCCAGGAGGCCGCCCAGATCGGCGCCGGCCGCGCGCTGCACCCCGACGACATGGCGTTCCCGACCTACCGGGAGCACGGGGTGGCGTGGACCCGCGGGATCGACCCGCTGCACGTCATCAGCCTGTTCCGCGGCGTCGACAACGGCGGCTGGGACCCCGTCGCCACCCACTTCAACCTCTACACCGTCGTCATCGGGGCGCAGTGCCTGCACGCGACCGGCTACGCGATGGGCCTGCAACGCGACGGCGCGGAGGCCGCCGCGCTGGCCTTCCTCGGCGACGGCGCGACCAGCCAGGGCGAGGTCAACGAGGCGATGATCTGGGCGGCCAGCTTCTCCGCCCCGGTCGTCTTCTTCTGCCAGAACAACCAGTACGCGATCAGCGTCCCGCTGGAGCGCCAGTCGCGGGTGCCGCTCTACCAGCGGGCCGCCGGCTTCGGTTTCCCCGGCGTCCGGGTCGACGGCAACGACGTCCTCGCCGTCCTGGCTGTGACCCGGGCGGCGCTGGCCGCCGCCCGGGACGGGCAGGGGCCGACGTTCATCGAGGCGTTCACCTACCGGATGGGCGCGCACACCACCTCCGACGACCCGACGCGCTACCGCCTCGCCAGCGAGTTGGAGGAGTGGAAGCTGCGTGACCCCATCGCCCGGCTCAAGGCGTACCTGTCCCGCAGCGGCGTCGCCGACCACGACTTCTTCGACGCCGTCGAGGCCGAGGCCGACGACCTGGCCAAGCGGATCCGCAGCGGCACGGTGGAGATGCCCGACCCGCCGGGGACGGCGATGTTCGACCAGGTCTACGCCGAGCAGACCCCGCCGCTGGCCGCCCAGCGAGCCGAGTTCGAGGCCTACCAGGCGAGCTTCGAGGGAGCGGCGGAGTGAGCGCCCAGACCCTGACCATCGGCAAGGCGCTCAACCTCGGCCTGCGCCGGGCCATGGAGGACGACGCCAAGGTCGTGCTCATGGGGGAGGACATCGGCCGGCTCGGCGGGGTCTTCCGGATCACCGACGGCCTGCAGAAGGACTTCGGCGAGGACCGCGTCGTCGACACCCCGCTGGCCGAGGCCGGCATCCTCGGCACCGCCGTCGGCCTGGCCATGCGCGGCTACCGGCCGGTCTGCGAGATCCAGTTCGACGGGTTCGTCTTCCCCGCCTACAACCAGATCGTCACCCAGGTCGCCAAGATCCACGCCCGCTCCCGCGGCAAGCTGGCGATGCCGATCGTCATCCGCATCCCCTTCGGCGGTGGCATCGGCGCGGTCGAGCACCACAGCGAGAGCCCCGAGGCCTACTTCGGGCACACCCCGGGCCTGAAGGTCGTGGCCGTGAGCAACCCGGTGGACGCCTACTGGGGCATCCAGCAGGCCATCGCCCACCCCGACCCGATCGTCTTCCTCGAGCCCAAGCGCCGGTACTGGGAGAAGGCCGAGGTGGACACCGACGCGACGCCGGGTCCGCTGTTCGCCTCCCGGGTCGTCCGCGGCGGGGACGACGTCACCGTCTGCGCGTACGGCCCGATGGTGAAGACGGCGCTGCAGGCGGCCGAGGCGGCCGAGGAGGAGGGCCGCTCGCTCGAGGTGGTCGACCTGCGCACGCTCAGCCCGCTCGACCTCGACCCGGTCTTCGACTCGGTGCGGCGCACCGGCCGCTGCGTCGTCGTCCACGAGGCGCCGGTGACCCTCGGCCTCGGCGCGGAGATCGCCGCACGCGTCACCGAGACCTGCTTCCACTCGCTGGAGGCGCCGGTGCTGCGGGTCGGGGGCTACGACACCCCGTACCCGCCGTCGAAGCTCGAGGAGGAGTACCTCCCCGACCTCGACCGGGTGCTCGACGCCGTCGACCGCGCGATGGGGTTCTGAGCCATGGCGCTGCGTCAGTTCAAGCTGCCGGACGTCGGTGAGGGGCTCACCGAGGGCGAGATCCTGCAGTGGCTGGTCGCCGTCGGTGACACGGTCACGATCAACCAGCCCCTGTGCGAGGTGGAGACGGCCAAGGCCGCCGTCGAGCTGCCCTCGCCGTACGCGGGCACGGTCACCGAGCTGCTGCACGAGGCCGGGACGACGGTCGACGTCGGCACGCCGATCATCACCATCGACACCGGCGGGGACGCCGGACCGGCCCCGGCGCCGGCCGCGGACCAGCCGGCCGCAGACGAGACCGCCGCGAACGAGACCGCCGCGGACCAGCCCGCCGCCGGGCTCATCGGCGGCGCGGCCCCCGGCGGGCGCACCGCGGTGCTGGTCGGCTACGGGCCGCGCACCACCGAGGCCCGCCGGCGGCCGCGGCGCGCCGTCCACCACCACGCGGCGCCGACGCCGCTGGCCGGGTCCGCCGACGACGGCTCCCGGACGACGCCGCTGCTGACCACCGCGCCCGACGCCCGCACCAAGCCGGTCCGGCACGGCGGGCTGGAGGTCGGCCGGGCCGCCGAGGCGCACGCCGCGGTGGAGGAGGCGGCGACCGCGCGGGGAGCCGCGCCCGGGCACGGCCGGCCGCGGCCCCTGGCCAAGCCGCCGGTGCGCAAGCTGGCCAAGGACCTCGGGGTCGACCTGACCACGCTGAGCGGCAGCGGCGACGGCGGGGTCATCACCCGCGCCGACGTCCAGGCCGCCGCGGCGGGCGTGACGCCCGCGCAGGAGGCGGCCGCCGCCCTCCAGGGGGCGTTCGACACCGGCACGGCGGGCCCGGCGCAGCGGATCCCGATCAAGGGCGTGCGCAAGCACACCGCCGCCGCGATGGTGGCCAGCGCCTTCACCGCACCGCACGTCACGGAGTTCCTCACCGTCGACGTCACCCGGATGATGAAGCTGCGCACCCGGCTGGCGGCGCGGCCGGAGTTCGCCGGGGTCAAGGTCAGCCCGCTGCTGTTCGTCGCCAAGGCGCTGCTGCTCGCCGCGCGGCGGCACCCGATGGTCAACAGCTCGTGGGACGAGGCGGCGCAGGAGATCGTCGTCCACGGGCAGGTGAACCTCGGCATCGCCGCGGCGACGCCGCGCGGCCTGGTCGTCCCGAACGTCAAGGACGCCGGCCGGCTCTCCCTGACCGAGCTGGCGGCGGCGCTGGCCGAGCTGACCGAGACCGCGCGGGCCGGTCGCACCGCGCCCGCGGACATGAGCGGCGGCACGATCACGATCACCAACGTCGGGGTGTTCGGCGTCGACACCGGGACGCCGATCCTCAACCCCGGCGAGTCGGCGATCCTGGCCTTCGGCGCCGTCCGGGAGATGCCGTGGGTGCACAAGGGCAGGGTCCGGCCCCGGCAGGTGACCCAGCTGGCGCTCTCGTTCGACCACCGCATCATCGACGGGGAGCTGGGCAGCCGGTTCCTCGCCGACGTCGGGGCGCTGCTCTCCGACCCCGGCACCGCGCTGGCGTTCTGACCGTCGCCCCTCCGCGATCATGGCGCCGTGACCACCGTTCCGACCCTGGAACTGGTCACCGCGCCATGATCGTCGCGGCAAGAGGGGAGTCATGACCGACCTCCAGCGGCTGCTCGACCACGCCGAGCGGTCGGCCGTGCCGGGCGGCTTCGGCTACCTCGGCAGCGACGGCGCGGTCCTCGCCGACCGGCCGCTGGAGACCTGGATCGTCGCGCGGATGACGCACGTCTTCGGGCTGGCCTCCCTGCTGGGCCGGCCCGGGGCGGCGGACCTGGTCGGGCACGGCGTCCGGGCGCTGACCGGCGGGCCGCTGCGCGACACCGAGCACGGGGGCTGGTTCGCCGCGACCGACGACGACGCCAAGTCGGCCTACGTGCACGCCTTCGTCGTCCTGTCCGGGGCGACGGCGACCGCAGCCGGGGACCCCGGCGGGTCGGCGCTGCTCGACGACGCCCTCGACGTCTGGCAGACCCGCTTCTGGGACGACGCCGCGGGGCTCGCGTTCGAGGAGTGGGACGCCGCCTGGACGACGCTGTCGGACTACCGCGGAGCCAACGCCAACATGCACGGCGTCGAGGCCTCGCTGGCCGCCGCCGACGCCCTCGGCGACGACCCCCGGGCGGCCCGGCTGCGGCAGCAGGCGCTGCGCAGCACCGAGCGCGTCGTCCACGGCTGGGCGCGGGAGCGGGACTGGCGGCTGCCGGAGCACTTCACCCCCGACTGGACGCCGCTGCCCGAGCACAACCGCGACGAGCCGGCGCACCCCTTCCGCCCCTACGGCGTGACGGTCGGGCACCAGTTCGAGTGGGCCCGGCTGTGCCTGCACCTGCGCGCGGCGCTTCCGGACGCCCCGGGGTGGCTCCTCGACGACGCGGTCGGGCTGTTCGACGCCGCCGCCGGCCGCGGCTGGGCCGCCGACGGGCACGACGGGTTCCCGTACACGCTGGACTGGGACGACCGGCCGGTGGTGGCGCAGCGGATGCACTGGGTGCTGTGCGAGGCGATCGCCGCCGCGGCCGTGCTGGCCGAGGTCACCGGCGAGCCGCGCTACCGGGAGCTGGCCGGCCGCTGGCGGGCGCACGGCGAGGACCGGTTCGCCGACCCGGCCACCGGTAGCTGGCGCCACGAGCTGACGCCGACCGGCGAGGTGGCCGCGGGCACGTGGGCCGGGCAGCCCGACGCCTACCACCTGGCCCAGCTGCTGTTGCTCTCCGAGGGCCGGCCGGTGCGGGGGAGCGTGGCGGCGACCCTGCGCTGAGGCGGGTTCCGGACGTGTCCGGTCTGGCTCCCGGGGGTAGGTCGTGCACCGACCACGATCCCGAGCAGAGGAGCAGACAGTGGCCAGCGTGCAGGAATCCGTCGACGTCGACGTCCCGATCCGGGTCGCCTACGACCAGTGGACCCAGTTCGAGTCCTTTCCGCAGTTCATGGGCGGGGTGGAGCGGATCACGCAGATCGATGACACGCACACCCACTGGGTCACCAACATCGACGGCGTGAAGCGGGAGTTCGACACCGAGATCACCGAGCAGCACCCCGAGGAGCGGGTCGCCTGGGCCAGCACCAGCGGCGAGGCCAAGCACGCCGGTGTGGTCACCTTCCACCGGCTCGACGACGCCAAGACGCGGGTGATGATCCAGATCGACTGGGAGCCCGAGGGCCTGGTGGAGAAGGCCGGCGCGGCCCTGGGCTTCGACGACCGGCAGGTCAAGGCCGACGCCCAGCGGTTCAAGGAGTTCATCGAGAGCCGCGGCACCGAGACCGGTGGGTGGCGCGGGGACGTCTCCCGCCCCGACCAGTCGTAGGAGGACGCCCTCGCAGGTCCCGCTGCCCCACCCGGCAGCGGGGTCGAGCGAACGAGACGGCGCCCGCCCCCTTCTGCAGGGGACGGGCGCCGTCGTCTGTGGGGAGGGGCCGCCGTTACTCGGCGTCGAGGTCCTGGGCGACCAGACCGGCGATCTGCTCGACCACGGCCGGGTCGTCACTGGTGACGACGACCTCCATGCCCTGCTTGGCCCCGAGCGTCATGATCATCAGCGGCGATCCGGCGTCCACCGGGTTGCCGCCCGCGGTGGCCAGTGTCACCGGGACGCCGGCCTTGCCGACGGCCTCGGCGATCAGGGCCGCCGGGCGGGCGTGCAGCCCGACGCGGGAACCGACGGCGACGACTTGACTGGGCATGGGGTCTCTCCCTTGCTCGGGGTTTCGGTGTCGGGGTTACAGCCTGGCGGCTCAGGCGCGAGCCGGCTGGGTGGCGGGGGCGACGGTGTGTGCGTGCTCGAGGTCGACGGCGTCCTCCGGCGCCTCCTCGGCGTCCGACCTGCCGAAGCTCTTGGCGATCGTCACGGCCACGGCCCCGACGATCGTGCCCACGGCCAGGGCGAGGAGGAACACCAGGAAGTTGCTGATCGCGAAGAACACGAAGATGCCGCCGTGCGGGGCGCGCAGCTCCACGCCGCTCGCCGCGATGATCGCACCCGTCGTGGCACCGCCCAGCATCATCGAGGGGATGACCCGCAGCGGGTCGGCCGCGGCGAACGGGATCGCGCCCTCGGAGATGAACGACAGGCCCAGCAGCCAGGCCGCCTTGCCGTTGTCGCGCTCGGCCGGGGTGTAGAGCTTCGGGCGGATCGCCGTGCTCAGCGCCATCGCCAGCGGGGGCACCATGCCGGCGGCCATGACCGTGGCCATGATGACGAGCGAGCCGCTGGTCTGCGAGGCCAGCCCCGCGGTGGCGAACAGGTAGGCCGCCTTGTTGACCGGGCCACCCAGGTCGAAGCACATCATCAGGCCGAGGATGACGCCGAGCAGGGCCGCCGAGGTGCCGGTCAGGCTGTTGAGCCAGTTGCCCAGCCCCTCGAGCGCGGCGGCCAGCGGGCGGCCGAGCACCGCGACCATGATCCCGCTGGAGATCAGCGTCGCGAGCAGCGGGATGATCACCACCGGCTGCAGGCCGCGGACGCCGGTCGGCAGCTTCCACTTGCTGATCCACAGGGCCACCAGGCCGGCGAGGATGCCGCCCACCAGGCCGCCGATGAAGCCGGCGCCGACGGTGAGGGACACCGCGCCGATGACGAAGCCGGGCGCGATGCCCGGGCGGTCGGCGATCGCGTAGGCGATGTACCCGGCCAGCGCCGGGACCAGGAAGCCGAACGCCGCCTGGCCGAGGACGGTGCAGATGGCCCCGAGGTAGCCCCAGAAGCCGTCGTTGAGGCCCTCGAGCGGCGGTGCGGAGGGCAGGTTGAAGAACGTGTTGTTGAGGACCCAGTTCAGCGCGTAGCTGTCGCCCGCGGCCGAGGCGGGGTCTGGGTTGACGATCTGGTAGCCGCCGAAGAGGAAGCCCAGTGCGATCAGCAGACCACCCGCGGCGACGAACGGGATCATGTAGCTGACGCCGGTGAGCAGCCAGCGGCGGATCTCCGCGCCGGTGCTCGGCTTGCCGGCCGCCGCGGCGCCGGCGTCCGCGCCGGCCGCGGCACCCCCGGGCACCCGGCGGGCGTTCGGGTCGTCGGCGGCGGCCAGCGCCTCGCGGATCATGACCTCGGGCTCGTTGATCGCCCGCTTGGTGCCGGACTGCACGACCGGCTTGCCGGCGAACCGGTCGCGGTCCTTCACGCCGACGTCGACGGCGAAGATGACCGCGTCGGCGCCGCGGATCACGTCCGATGCGAGCGGCGTCGAACCCGAGGAGCCCTGCGTCTCCACGTGGACGTCGACCCCGGCGGCCTGGCCCGCGGCGGTGAGCTTGTCGGCGGCCATGTAGGTGTGCGCGATGCCGGTCGGGCAGGCGCTGACCACCACGACGGAGCGCCGGCCCGCGGCGGCGGCCGCCGGGGCGCTCGCCGCCGGGGCAGCCGCGGGTGCGGCAGCGGGCGCGGCGGGAGCGGCGGCGGGCGCGGGCTCGGGGGAGACGACCTCGTCCACCAACCGGACGATCTCGGCGTCGGAGTCGGCGGCCCGCAGCGAGGCGACGAACTCCGGCCGCACCAGGGCCCGGGCCAGCGCGGTGAGCAGGGTGAGGTGGTCGGCGTCCCCGTGCGCCGGGGCGGCGATGAGGAAGACCAGGTCCGCGGGGCCGTCCGGGGCCCCGAAGTCGACCTTCGGGTCCAGCCGGGCGAACGCCAGGGACGCCTCGGTCACCGCTTCGGACCGGCAGTGCGGGATGGCGATCCCGCCGGGCAGGCCGGTGGGGGCCTGGGCCTCGCGGGCCAGGGCGTCCTCGGCGAGCCCGTCGGTGCTGGTGGCCCGGCCGGTGCCGGCGACCAGCGCGGCCAGCCGGCGGACGACCGAGCTCTTGTCGGACCCCAGGTCGGCGTCGAGAGCGACCAGGTCGGGAGTGATGAGGGCGGGCATGGCTTACCTCTCGGGAGGCCTCAGCGGACGTCGCGGCCGGCGGCCGGGACGGTGGTGCTGCTCGGTGCGGTGGTGCTGGCGGGCGGTGCGGTGGAGCCGGCGGTGCGGGTGGGGGAGACGGGCCCGGTGGTGACCTCGGCCGCGAGCCTGCTCGCCTGCTCCGGCGTCGGGACGGCGGAGCCCGGCAGGGACGCGCTGGCGGCGCCGTAGGCGACGGCACTGCGCAGCCGCTCGGCCGGCGCCGCGCCGGCGAGGTCGGCCAGGACGAGGCCGGCGAGGCTGCAGTCGCCGGCGCCCACGGTGCTGCGGACGGTGATCGGCGGCGGGGTCGCCGACCACACGCCCTCGGCGCCGGAGAGCAGCGCGCCGTCGGCGCCGAGGGTCAGCAGCACCTCGGCCACGCCGCGCTCGTGCAGCGTGGCGACGGCGGCCAGCAGCGCGTCGCGGTCGGCGGTCAGCTCCGCCTCCGGCACGCCGGCGAGCTGCGCGAGCTCCTCGGAGTTGGGCTTGAGCACGTCCGGAGCGGCATCCGGGCCGGCCGCGAGCAGCGCGAGCAGCGGCGCCTCGGACGTGTCGACGGCGATCCGCGCGCCGGTGTCCCGCAGCGAGCGGACCAGCTCGGCGTACCAGTCGACGGGGGTGCCCGGCGGCAGGGAACCGGAGAGCACCACCCAGCGGGCCCCCTCGGCGTGCCGGTGCAGCGCCGCGATCAGGGCGGCGCGGGTGTCGGCGTCGAGGGAGGCGCCGGGCTCGTTGAGCTTGGTCGTGGTGCCGTCGGGCTCGGCCAGGGTGTAGTTGGTGCGCACCGTCGCGTCGACGGGCACCGTGGCCATCGGCAGGGCGATCCGGTGCAGGGCGCCCACGATCGGGTCGTCGTCCCCGGCGGGGAGCACGGTGACGACGTCCCCACCGGCGGCGGCGATCGCGCGGGCGACGTTGACCCCCTTGCCGCCGGGCTCGGTGGAGCTCGGCGCGAGACGGGCCACGCTGCCGCGCTGCAGCGGGCCGGGGAGCGAGAGCGTGCGGTCCAGGCTCGGGTTGGCGGTGAGGGTCACCACGCGGCCGGCGGCTCCGCCCCCGGCCGGCCCCGCGAGCTCGGCGCTCATGCGATCACGACCTCGACGCCGGCGTCCTCGAGCCGGGCGACGTCGGCGGGGTCGGCGTCGGCGTCGGTGACCAGGACGTCGACGTCGGCCGGGGCGGCGAAGCGCACCAGGTGCTCGCGCCCGAGCTTGCTGCTGTCGGCGAGCACGACGACCTTCTGGCCGGCTCGCATCATGGCGCGCTTCACGGCGGCCTCCGCGTCGTCGGGGGTGGTGAACCCGTGGTCGGGGGTGACGCCGTTGGCGCCGAGGAAGGCGACCTCCACCCGGAGGTCGGCGAGCGTGGTCAGGACCGGGGACCCGACGGCGCACTGGGTGATGCCGCGGACCCGCCCGCCCAGCACGTGCAGGTCGATGCCGGGCGCGCCGGCGAGCCGGGCGGCGATCGGCACGGACGTGGTGGCGACGAACAGGCGGCGGTCGCCCGGCAGGAGGTCGGCGAGGGCGGCGGTCGAGCTGCCGCCGTCGAGCAGCAGGCTCCCGTCGGCCCCCGGGACCAGGTCCAGCGCAGCGGCGGCCATCTTCCGCTTCTGCTCGCTGCGCGTGCCGTGCCGCTCGCCGAGTGCCGTCTCCACGTACGCGAGCGCGCCGGCGGGCACGGCGCCGCCGTGCACCCGGCGGACCGTGCCGGCCCGCTCGAGGACGGCCAGGTCGCGCCGCACGGTCTCGGTGGTGACGCCGAACTGCTCGGCCAGGGCGGTCACGGACACCCGCCCCCGGTCGGTCACCAGCCCGGCGATCGCGTGCTGTCGCTCCTCGGGATACACGGGCGCACCTCCCTTCCATGCCCGATCGTGTGGGTTTCGCGTTGTGTTGGTGTTGTTCTACGTCCGATACGTTGACAAGTCAACACTTTTTCGTGACTCTGGTCACCGACGGCGTCGCACTCCTCTCACCCCAGACCCGAGGCGAGGTACCCCATGTCCACCACCGCACCCGGAACCGCCGCCCTGCCGCAGACCGGTGGGCCCGTGGTCCTGCCCGGCACCCCGGTCGTCCCCGGCGTGGTCCTCGGCCCGGTGGTCCGCCCGTCCGGCGCGGTGCTGCTGCCCGCCGACGAGGGGGCCGTCGTCCCTGAGGACCGTCGCCCGGGCGAGAAGGAGCGCTTCGTCGCGGCGGCGGGCGCCGTGGCCGACCGGCTCACCGAGCGGGCCGCCGGCGCCACCGGCGTGAGCGCGGAGGTGCTGGCCACCACCGCGGGGCTGGCCCGCGACCGCGGCCTGCTCTCGGCCGTGGAGCAGCGGATCGACGCCGGCACCCCGGCCGCCGTCGCCACCGTGCAGGCCGCCCAGCAGTTCGTCGACCTGTTCACCTCGCTGGGCGGGCTGATGGCCGAGCGGGTCACCGACGTCCGCGACATCCGCGACCGGATCGTCGCCGACCTGACCGGGCAGGGGGAGCCCGGCGTGCCCCGGCCCGAGGTGCCGTCGGTCCTGCTGGCCGAGGACCTCGCCCCCGCCGACACCGCCGGCCTCGACCCGGCCCGGGTGATCGGCCTGGCCACCCGGCTGGGCGGGACCACCAGCCACACCGCGATCATCGCCCGCCAGCTCGGGCTGCCCTGCGTCGTCGCCGTGGGCGGTCTGGACGACGTCCCGGTGGGCGCCACGGTGCTGCTCGACGGCGAGCGCGGCACCGTCACCGTCGACCCCGACCTCGACGAGGCGAACGCCCGCGTGGAGAGCTCCCGCGCGGCCGCCGCGGCACTGGCCGGCTACCGCGGGCCGGGGCGCACGAAGGACGGCGTCGAGGTGAAGGTCCTGGCCAACGTGCAGGACGGCGCGGGGGCGCGGGCCGCGGCGGCCAAGTACGCCGAGGGGGTCGGGTTGCTGCGCACCGAGCTGGCCTTCCTCAGCCGGGCCGAGGAGCCCTCGGTGGAGGAGCAGGCCGCGGGCTACGCCGAGGTGTTCGAGGCCTTCCCGGGACGGCGGGTCGTCGTCCGCACGCTGGACGCCGGCTCGGACAAGCCGCTGGCCTTCGCGACGATGCCCGACGAGGAGAACCCGGCGCTCGGCGTCCGCGGCCTGCGGGTCGCCCGCCGGGACCCCGGCCTGCTGGAGCGGCAGCTGGACGCCATCGCGGAGGCCGCCCGGCGGACCGGGGAGCAGCCGTGGGTGATGGCGCCGATGGTGGCGACCGTCCCCGAGGCCGCGGAGTTCGGCCAGCTGGTGCGCGACCGCGGCCTGGTCCCCGGGGTGATGATCGAGGTGCCCTCCGCGGCGCTGCACGCCGACAGGCTGCTCGGGCACGTCGACTTCCTGTCGATCGGCACCAACGACCTGTCGCAGTACACCCTCGCCGCCGACCGGCTCTCCGCCGACCTCGCCGACCTCACCGACCCGTGGCAGCCGGCCCTGCTCGCCCTGGTGCGGGTCACCGCCGAGGCCGGCCTCCGGGCGGGCAAGCCGGTCGGCGTCTGCGGCGAGGCTGCGGCCGACCCGCTGCTGGCCTGCGTGCTCGTGGGCCTGGGGGTGACCTCGCTGTCCTGCGCCGCGTCGTCCGTCGCCGGCGTGGGGGCGCGGCTGGCCACGGTGGACAACGACGGCTGCCGGCGGGCCGCCGAGGCCGCCCTGGCCGCGGACGACCCGCGCGGCGCCCGCGAGGCGGTGCGGACGGTCCTCGGGGTCGAGTGAGACGAGCCGGATGAGGCGGAACTCACCCCCGCGGGTGACTGATCGTCGCCGTGTCGGCCTTCCCGCCTGTCTTCCTTCGGAATAATTGGGTCTGCACCTGCATTGCTACGGGTGCCCCCTCGAAGAGACCGGAAGAAGGCAACGACGATGAACAGCGTGACCTCCAGCTGGCGGCGGCGTCGGCAGGCGGCGCGGACCCGTCGGGCGATCGACCGCGCCCTCGCGCGCGCCAGCAGCCCGGCGATGCGGGACGAGCTGCTGACGATGGCGAACGGCGGCGGCTACACCTTCCGCTGACGAGAGGACCCCGGCCTCCCTCCGCGGAGACCGGGGTCGTCTGCTGTCCGGGCCGGGTCAGCCGTGCAGGCCGTGGACGACGGCGTGGCCCCGGCCGCGGCTGATCATCCAGCGGTTCACCGGCAGGGTGACCACGAAGGCCACCGCGAGTGCGCCCGCCAGGCTCAGCCAGAAGACGGCGCTGGTGATGCCGGCCTCCATGGCGCCGGGCACCGACAGCATCACGGCGTTGTCGACGACCTCCATGATCGCGATCGACACCGTGTCGGCGGCCAGGGCCACCGTCAGCGCCCGGCGGAACGACAGGCCGGCGCGCAGGACCCCGCGCATGGTCAGCGCGTAGCCGAAGACGAAGGCCAGCGCGACGGCCAGGACGACGGTGGCCCAGTCACCCCACCCCAGCGCGGTGCCGATCACCATCCCGAGGACCTCGCCGATCGCGCAGCCGGTCAGGCAGTGCAGCGTCGCCGAGGCGGCCGTCGCCCAGGAGGCCGGACCGCTCCGGGATCCCGCGCGGTGTCCTGGGTGGTGGTGTGTCGCGGCGTCCATCGGTCCTCCCACGGTCCGTCCATCGATACCCCCTAGGGGTATATACCGTCGTACTCCTCCCGGTGCTCGAGCGCAAGGGGGCGGCCGCCGGGAGCACCGTGGCGTCCCCCCTTCGGGCGGGTTCGCTCAACCGGGTCCCCGGAGGCGCCGATCCACCAGGCGTGAGGAGATCGGGTCGGACGTGCCCCCCGCGACACCGCCGGGCGGGAGAGGACCGGCGATGACCGCCGGCGAGCCCGTGCCCGAGCCCCGCGAGACCTCCGGGGCCACCACCGGCCTCGTCCTCGGCTACGTGCGCCGCCGGGCGGGGGACGCCGCCGTCGCGGAGGTCCTGCGCCGCGCCGGGGTGGCCGCCACCGCCGAGCAGCTGAGCAGCCCCTCGCACTGGACGAGCTACGACACCCGCATCCGGTTGTTCACTGCCGCCACGGAGGTGCTCGGTGACCCGGCGACGATGTTCCGCGTCGGGCGCGAGGCGCTCGCCCACGGGCTGAACCCCGGGCTGGTCCTGCTCATCCGCGCGATGGGCTCGCCGGCCCAGGTGTACCGGCAACTGCCGCGCGCGGTCGCCAAGTTCTCCACCACCTCCACGATGGAGGTGCTGGAGGCGGGCGCCCGCCACGCGACCGTCCGGTCCAGCCTCTCCCCCGGGTACGTGCACTCCCGGCTGGACTGCGACTACGCGCGCGGCCTGATCGGCATGGTGCCGGCCGTCTTCGGGCTCCCCCCGGCCGAGCTCCTGCACACCCAGTGCGAGTCCGACGGGCACCCGGCCTGCGTCTACCACCTGACCTGGCAGCACCGCCGCCGCTGGCGCCGGTCCCGGGCAGCCGCGGCCGACGCCCGGCCGGATCTTGTGTCGCTGCGGGAGCAGCTGCGGGTCCTCCAGTCCGCGGCCACCGACCTGGTGGCCAGCGACGACGTGGAGACCGTGCTGCGGCGCACCGTCGCGCGGGCCGCCGAGGCGGTGCTCGCCCCGGCGTACGTGCTGGCCGTCGCCGACCCCGTCGGCGGTCCGCCGATGGTGCACGGGGCCGGCCTGCCCGCCGAGACGGTCGACGCGCTGGCCGCGACGCTGCTCGCCGACGGCGACCCCGGGCCGTCCGTCGTGGCGGTCGACGTCGCCTCTGCCCGTCGCGCGTACGGCCGGCTCGCGGCGGTCTACCGGCCGGGGGACGGCGCGCTGGGGCACGAGCGGGAGATGCTCGCCGCCTACGCCGGTCACGCGGCGGCCACGCTGGACCTGCTCATGGCCCTGGAGAGCGCCCGGCAGGAGGCGCGCCGGGCCGGTGCGCTCCTCGCGCTGGCGCACGAGCTGGCGCAGGCGGGGGACGCCGCGGCCGTCTGCTCGGTCGTGGCCGACGCCCTGCCGCGGGTCGTCGGCTCCGACAGCGGGACGATGCTGCTGTGGGAGCCGGCCGACGGCTCGCTGGTCACCGCCGCGGTCGCCGGGTCGACCGGGGCCGGGGGCAAGACGGCGCCGAGCACCTCCCTGCGGGCCGAGGACACCCCCGAGCTGGTCGGGATGCTGACCGACCGCGAGCCCCGCCTCCTCGACGTGGCGACCTGCAGCGAGGGTCTGGCGCGGCTGCTCAGGGAGCGGCACGTCACCCACGCGGTCGCCGTCCCGCTGCTCGCCGGCCGGACGTTCCTCGGCGTCGCGACGGCGAGCTGGGTGGCCGGCCGTGCCCCGGCGCGGCTGGACGGCGAGGTGCTGGCCCGCCTGCGGGGCCTGAGCGACCAGGCCTCGACGGCGCTGCAGAAGGCCCGGCTGCTGGAGACCGTCCGCCACCAGGCGACCCACGACGCGCTCACCGGGCTGCCCAACCGGGTGCTGTTCCTCGAGCGGCTCGGCGGCGCGCTGGCCGCGACCGGCCCGGAGCAGCACGTGGGCGTGCTGTTCTGCGACCTCGACCGGTTCACGTCGGTCAACGACTCGCTCGGGCACGCCGCCGGCGACGAGCTGCTCCGCCAGGTCGCGGCCCGGCTGCGCTCGGCGGTGCGCCCCGGCGACACGGTGGGCCGGCTCAGCGGCGACGAGTTCGCCGTCCTGCTCCCCGGCCTGGCCCGCGCCGAGGACGCCGATCGCGTCGTCGCCCGGGTGCTCGGCTGCTTCGACGAGACCTTCCGGCTCGAGGGCACCGCGGTCGCCGTCGGGACGAGCGTCGGGGTCGCCGTCCACAGCGGGGAGTGGGGCGTCGCCGACGACCTCCTGCGCGCCGCCGACTCGGCGATGTACCGGCACAAGCACGCCGGCCGGTCCGGCGCGGACGCTCCCGAGGAGGGTTAGCCCCGCAGGCGGGCGCGCAGGGCGGCCCGCTCCTCGGGCCCGAAGCCGTGCTCGGTCAGCCAGCCGACCGGTCCGCCGTGCCGCTCGTCGAGCAGGGCCAGCAGCCGGTGCATCGTCTCCGCCCGCGGCGTGTGGCTGGCCACGCCGCGGGTGGTCATGTCCTCGGCGTAGGTCGGGGAGGCGGCGAGCTTGGCCACCAGCGCGTCGATGACGTCGGCGGTCAGCGCGTAGTCGGTGACGATCTCCTCGTGCGGGACCCCCGCGACCGCGAGGGAGAACATCACCACCACCCCGGTCCGGTCCTTCCCGGCTGCGCAGTGCACCACGGCCGCGCCGTCCGTGCCGGCGGCCAGGGCGCGCAGCGCGCCGAGCACGTTGTCCGGCCGGTGGGCCAGGTAGCCCAGGTAGGAGCGGACCGCCGGCGGCTCCTCCTGGTCGCTCTCGGCCACCTGCCGGGGCAGGATCGACTCGGCCCAGCCGGCCGGGAGCTCGGGCAGGTCGTCCTCCTCGACGGCGAAGACGTCGGTGTGGTGACCGCGCTCGGGCAGCAGGCTGAAGTGCCGGTGGGTCACCGTGGGCACCGCGCGCAGCGGGCCGCGGCCCTCCAGCAGCACCTCCGCGGTCGTGCGCAGGTCGATCACCTCGCGCAGCCCGACCTCCTCGACCAGCCGCCGGACGTCGCCGTCGCTGAGCGTCTGCAGGTTGTCGCTGCGCAGGATCCGGCCGGGCAGTGTCGTCCCGCCGTCGGAGGTGGGCAGCCCCCCGAGGTCGCGGGTGTTCGTCGTCCCGTCGAGCCGCAGCCAGCGGTCGGTGCGCAGGTCGTCTGAGCGGGTGGAGGTCACCCTCCGACGGTACGACCCGCCGGGGACGGGACGGGGTCGGCCGGGGGAGTGCCGAGCAACGCCGCGGTGACGTGCAGCAACCGGCTGCGCAGCGCCGCGCCGCGCGTGGCGAACCCGCGCTGCAGGGCGGCGTACTCGGTCCGCCCGGCGGCGGTCTCGATGCGCACCGGCTCCCGCCCGAGGCCGCGCAGGTCGTAGGGCGAGGCGCGCATGTCCAGCTCGCGGACGTCCCGGGCCAGCTCGAAGCAGTCCAGCAGCAGCTCGCCGGGGACGGCGGGGCCCAGCTTGGCCGCCCACTTGTAGAGGTCCATGGTGGCGTGCAGGCACCCGGGTTGCTCCAGGTCGGGCTGGGTGGCGCGGGTCGGCTGCAGCCGGTTCAGGCCGACCGCCGCGGGCGTGAAGAACCGGAAGGCGTCGAAGTGGGTGCACCGGATCGGGTGCGCCTCGACGACCGCGTCCGTGCCGGCCCGGCCCAGCCGCAGCGGGAGCGGGTGCCGGTGCTCGTCGGCCCGGTAGACCATCGCCCACTCGTGCAGACCGGAGCAGCCGGTGAACGCCGGCCGGGCGGCGGTGGCGGACAGGAGTCGGTGCACGAAGGCGACGGTGTCCCCGCGGTCGGCGAGGTACGCGGGGGCGTCCAGGACCACGGCGTCCCGGCCTGCGCGGTACCACCGCCAGGCGGCGTGGGGCGCGGGCGGCGCCAGGGCCGTCCCGGCGCCGGGGTGCCAGCGCCGGAGCACCGACGGGCGGGTCGAGTAGTACTCGTAGAGGAAGTCCTCGACCGGGTGCCGTTCGCCGGTGGCCCGGCGGGCGCGGTGCCCGGCGGTCAGCGCGTCCGCCCGCTCCGCGTGCGCCGCCGACCGCGCCGTCCACACCTCGCGCGGGAGTCGGTCGGGCTGCACCCGTCCAGGGTAGGGGGCACCGGGGACCTCGGTCCCTGTCCGGGCGCCCACGCCGTGCCGAGCATCTGCCCATGGCGACCAGGCCGCTGCGGTGCCGGCTGGGGTTCCACGACTACGTCCGGCGGCCCGCGGGTGACGAGCGTCCCGGCGGCCCGGGGCGGCAGGTCTGCCGGGTGTGCGGTCGTGAGCGGGAGCTGACGCTCGACGGGATCCCGCCGGGCTTCGTCGGCGGCTGACCACGGCGGAGGTGGCTTCGGACGGCCGTCACCCGATCGCGGCCGCGCCGGTGAGCCGGTGCAGCCGCAGGGCGAGGTGCACCTCCAGCGCCCGCTCGGGCGCCGACCAGCCCGCGCCGAGCAGCCGGCCCACCCGGTCCAGCCGCTGGGTCACGGTGTTGACGTGCACGCCGAGGGCCTCCGCGGCCCGGGCGGGCGAGCCGCCTGCGGCGAACCACGCCGCGAGGGTGGCGCCCAGCTCCGTGCCCCGCCGCGCGTCGTAGTCCAGCACCGGGCCCAGCGTCGCCGTGACGAAGCCGCCGACGTCCCGGCCCTCGCCCACCAGCAGGCCGACGAAGCCCAGCTCCTCGGCGCTCGCCGCCTCACCGCCGCGGCCCAGCGCCGCCAGCGTCGACGCGCAGCGCTGCGCCTCCGCGTGCGCCGCGGCCACGGCCCCCGCGTCGCGCGCCGGTCCGCCGCCCCCGGCGGTCACCGGCCGCCCCACCGCGGTGGACACCTCCCGCCGCGCCAGCGCCGCGGCCTCCCCGGGCGCCAGCTCCGGCAGGCACAGGACCACCCGGCCGCCGTGCCCGCCGGCCAGACCGCCGCGGGTCGCCGCCAGGTGGTCGGCGGCGGCCAGCGCGCGCCGGCGGACCGCCTCCTCGACCTCGAGGACGACCACCGCGTGCGGGCGGTCGAGGTCCGCTCCCAGCCGGCGGGCCCGCTCGCGCAGCCCGTCCGGGTCGCGCACCGGCGTGGTCAGCAGCTCCTCCACCAGCTCACCGCGCACCCGCCCCTCGGCCTCGGCCGCGGTGCGCCGGATGAGCAGCAGCAACGCGGTCACCAGCGCGGCGCGCTCGAGGATCCGCTGGTCGGCGTCGGAGAGCTCGTCGTCCCGGTGCAGGACCAGGCCGCCGAGCAGCTCGCTGCCGACGGTGACCGCCGCCGTCCACCAGCCGTCCTCGCGCACCGTCCGGCCGGTGGCGCGGGCCAGGGTGAGAGCGGCCGCCGGGTCCGGCGGCAGCTCGACGTCGCCGCCGGACGGCGTGGGCCGGCCCTCCCCGTCGAGCACCGCGATCCGGCCGCCGAGGGCCTCGGTGACCGCAGCGGCGACGTCCTCCACGCCGCCGCCGTGCAGGACGACGTCGACGAACCGGTCGTGCGCCGCGGCCGCCCGCTCCACCGACTGGGTGTGGGCGCGCAGCTCCCGGGTGGCCGTGGACAGCTCGTCGAGGGCGGCGCGGGTCTCCTCCAGCAGGCGGGCGTTGTCCAGGGCGATCGCCGCGTGCGCGGCGAGGGAGCCCAGCAGCGCGACCTCGGAGCGGTCGAAGAGCCGCTCGCTGCGGTCGGCGGCGAACAGGACGCCGATCACCTGCGAGCCCCGGACCAGGGGGACGCCGAGGATGGCGACCAGTCCCTCCTCGTGCACGCCGCCGTTGATCTCGTCGGTGTGCTGGAACCGGCTGTCGGTGAAGTAGCTCGGGGTGGCGTACGGCGCGGCCGACTGCGCGACCAGGCCGCCGAGGCCCGCCCCCATCGGCAGCCGCAGGGCCTGGAAGCGGGCGGAGACGGAGCCGTCCGTCACCCGCATGTAGGTGTCGCCACGCACGTCGTCGTTGAGCGTCAGGTAGGAGACGTCGGTGCCCAGGAGCTGGCGGGCGCGGCGCACGATCGCGGTGAGCACCGAGTCGACGCCGCGCAGGGCGGCCAGGTCGCTGGCGGTGTCGAACAGTGCCGAGAGCTCCGACTCGCGGCGACGGCGGGCGGCGAAGGCCTCCCGCACCTGGAGGGCGAGCAACTTCACCCGCGCCAGCTCGGCGAGCTCGGTGGGGTGGGCCCCGGCGGCGCGGGCACGCACCAGCGGGCCCTCGTACTCGATGGCGGCGGCGTCCTCGAGCAGCAGGGAGAAGTACTCCGCGGCCCTCCCCGCCGCGGCCTCGCCCGCTGCCGGCGGGGCCAGGTTCAGTGGGCGCTCCACCCGCCGTCCATGACCAGCGAGCTGCCGGTGATTGAGGCCGCCGCGGGGGAGCAGAGGTAGGCCACCGCCTCGGCCACCTCCTCCGGCTCGATCAGCCGCTTGACCGCGGCCGGGGCCAGCATCACCTGCTCCACCACCTGGTCCTCCGACAGCCCGTGCGCCCGGGCCTGGTCGGCGATCTGGCCCTCGACCAGTGGCGTCCGCACGTACGCGGGGTTGACGCAGTTGGAGGTGACGCCGTGCAGCGCGCCCTCGAGCGCGATGACCTTCGACAGGCCCTCCAAGCCGTGCTTGGCCGTGACGTAGGCGCTCTTGAAGGCCGAGGCGCGCAGCCCGTGGATGGAGCTGATGTTGACCACCCGGCCCCAGCCGCGGTCGTACATGTGCGGCAACGCACCCCGGACCAGCCGGAACGGGGCCTCGAGCATCAGCCGGATGATCAGCGAGAAGCGCTCCACCGGGAACTCGTGCACGGGCGCCACGTGCTGCAGCCCGGCGTTGTTCACCAGGACGTCGACGTCGAGGTCGAGGGCGTCGAGGCCGTCGAGGTCGGTCAGGTCGACCGCCAGCGCCGTGCCGCCCACGTCCTCGGCGACCGCCTTCGCCGCCTCGCCGTCCCGGTCGAGCACCACCACGGAGGCCCCGGCCGCGGCCAGCCGCACCGCGCAGGCGCGCCCGATCCCCGAGGCCCCGCCGGTCACCAGCGCCCGCCGTCCCTCCAGCCCGCTCGCTGCGTCCATGGCCGCCACCGTAGGCCGGACGGCGGAGTCGCTGCACGTCGTGGGGCCACACACGCCGGGCCGGCGCGGTGTCGCGGTCGCACACGGTCCGCGCAGCCCCGAGGAGACCCGTCGGGCAGGTTGCCGGGCGCGGTGTGGTGTGCCCACACCTCCGCCGGGGAAGGGGTGCCCCGACGCCACATGGTGAGCCGCACCACACGCACCTAGCGTCGAACCTGTCTGGCAGCTGCCGCCCCTGCGGCACGACGAGGAGGGTCCCATGTCCGCACCAGCCCACTCCGACACGCGCTTCGGCCGCGTCGTCGGAGCGAGCATCGTCGGCACCACGGTGGAGTGGTACGACTTCTTCCTCTACGGCTCGGCCGCCGCGCTCGTCTTCGGTCCGCTGTTCTTCCCGGAGCAGGACGACTTCGTCGGCGTCCTCGCCGCCTTCGCCACCTACGCCGTCGGCTTCTTCGCCCGCCCGGTCGGCGCGCTGGTCTTCGGGCACTACGGCGACCGGCTCGGTCGCAAGAAGCTCCTGGTCATCTCGCTGCTGATGATGGGCGGCGCGACGTTCCTCATCGGCCTGCTGCCGACCTACGGCAGCGTCGGCGTCCTCGCACCGGTCCTGCTGATCGCGCTGCGGCTGATCCAGGGCTTCGCCCTCGGCGGCGAGTGGGGCGGCGCGGTGCTCATCGTCTCCGAGCACGGCAAGCCCCAGCACCGCGGCTTCTGGGCGTCCTGGCCGCAGGCCGGCGCCCCGGCGGGCAACCTGCTGGCCACCGGTGTCCTCGCGCTGCTGGCGGCCTTCCAGTCCGACGAGGCCTTCGAGGCCTGGGGCTGGCGGATCCCGTTCCTGCTCTCGGCCGTGCTGATCTTCGTCGGCCTGTGGGTGCGGCTCACGGTGTCGGAGTCCCCGGTGTTCCTCGAGGCCCAGCGGGCCGCCGAGGCCAAGGCCGCCAAGACCGGTGAGGTGGAGAAGGCGCCGATCGTCACGGTGCTCACCCGCTACAAGCGCGAGGTGCTCACCGCCATGGGGGCGCGGATCGCCGAGAACGTCTCGTTCTACCTGCTCACCGCGTTCAGCCTCACCTACCTGACCAACGTCGTGGGGCTGGACTCCTCGTTCGCGCTGAACGCGGTCCTCATCGCGTCGGCGGTGCACCTGGTGACGATCCCGATGTGGGGTGCGCTCTCCGACCGGATCGGCCGCCGGCCGGTCTACCTGCTCGGTGCCCTCGGCATCGGGGTGTGGGCGTTCGCCTTCTTCCGGCTCCTCGACACCGCCAGCTTCGGCCTGGCGGTCCTCGCGATCACCGTCGGCCTGCTGTTCCACGGGGCCATGTACGGCCCGCAGGCCGCGTTCTTCTCCGAGCTGTTCGGGACCAAGGCCCGCTACACCGGCGTCTCGGTCGGCGCCCAGCTGGCCTCGCTGGTGGCCGGCGCGCCGGCGCCGCTGATCGCCATCGCCCTGCTCGGCAGCTTCGACGACCCGAACGTGTCCGCCGTCGTCCTCTACGTCGTCGCCTGCGCCGTCATCACGCTGCTCGCCGTCGCCACCTACGGGGAGACCGCCAGGCGCGACCTGGCCCAGGACAAGGCGGTGGTCACCCGGGAGCGGTCGACCAGCCGCGTCTGAGACGGGACCCTGCCCCCGCCAGGGGGCCGGACCACGGGCCGCCCATGACACCTGTCACGGGCGGCCCGTGGCGTCCCCGCCCCAGGTCGTGAGATCCGGCACCTGTGCCGGGGACGGGGCGGCAGCAGCCTCTACAGGTGTGCCCGGGGGGAGCGCTCGCGATGGCGCGCCGGCACACGCCGGACGTCGCGGTCCTGGACCTGCAGGTGCCCGACCGCGACGGGGTCTCCGTGCCCGGCGAGCTGCTGGCCGCGGTCCCCGGCTGCGCCGTCGTCATCGTCGCCGGACACGGGCGCGCCGGGCACCTGGAGCGGGCGCTGGAGGGGGGGCGCGGCTTCCTGCCGAAGACGGTCAGCGCGCCGGTGCTCACCGACGTCGTCCGCACCATCCCCCGCGGCGGGCGCTGCGTGGACCCCGAGCCGGCCGCCGAGGCCATCAGCGCCGGGGACGGCCCGCTGACCCCGCGGGAGGCCGACGTCCTGGAGCTCGCGGCCGGGGACGCCCCGGTCGATGCGATCGCCGCCCCCGCGCACCTGTCACCCGGGACGGTGTGCAACCCCCTGTCCGCCGCGGCGACCCAGCTGGGCGCGCCGAACCGGCACGCGGCCGTGGAGGCCGCGCGCCGGCGCGGCTGGATCTGGAGCCCTGCTCGGCTTCCCCGGGCCCGCGGGGGACCCGGGAGGGTCTTCCTCAGTCTGGGGCGTTGCCGGGGCGGACGATCCCGTCGTCCTGCTGGGCCTCGTCGTCGGTGGTCAGCGTGGTGTCGAGCTCGCCGCGGTCGGCGCGGTCCTCGCCCGGGACCCCGTCGATCAGGTTCCCGCTGCTCGGGCCGTCGGAGACGTCCTCGCCCTCGTGGTAGCCGGTCGGGTCGGGTGCACTCATCGGGTCTCTCTGCCTCCGGATCGGGGGGTGGGTTGCTGGACCTCGCCGGACGGGCCGGAGGTCCGGGCGCGGGCGACGTCGCTGTCGGCGCGGGCGGGCAGGTCGTCGTCGGAGGCGGCGTCGCGCTCGATGGCCTCGTCCCGGGTCAGCGGGACGTCCTCGAACGAGGCCCCCGTGTCGCTGTTGTCGCCGGTGCCCGAGGCGGTGGGCACGCCCTGCTGGATCCGGTCACTGCCCTGCGGATCGGTCACGGGAGCCTCCTGGGGGCGTCGTCGTCCCCAGCCCCATGCCCGCTGCCCCGACCGTGAAACGGCCGACGGCCGCCGGTGGTGAGGGACTGGAACGGCCACCCTCCCGGGGCCCGCGGCGAGCCTGCGCGCGTGGGGAGGAGGGTGGTCCTTTCTAGAAGGCCGCCTCGTCGACCTCCATCAACGCGTTGTCGGTGTGCTCGACGACGGTCCGCTCGGCGGTCAGGCGCGGCAACACCTGGGTGCAGAAGAACCGGGTGGCGGCGAGCTTGCCCTCGTAGAAGTACCGGTCCCGCTCGCTGACCTCGCCGGCGAGCGCAGCCAGGGCGACCTCGGACTGGCGGACGAGCAGCCACGCGGTGACCAGGTCCCCGACGGCCAGGAGCAGCCGGGAGGTGTTCTGGCCGACCTTGTACAGCTCGGCCGGGTCCTGCTGGGCGGCGGTGAGGTGCCCGAACATCGCGGTCAGCATCGACTGGACGTCGCCCAGGGCGGTCGCGAGCAGCGCCCGCTCCTCCTTGAGCCGGCCGTTGCCGACCTCGGCCTCGATCGTGGCCTGCACCTGCGTGGCCAGCCAGGTCAGCGCGACCCCGCCGTCCTTGACGATCTTCCGGAAGAAGAGGTCCTGGCCCTGGATCGCGGTGGTGCCCTCGTAGAGGGTGTCGATCTTGGAGTCGCGGATGTACTGCTCGATCGGGTAGTCCTGCAGGTAGCCCGAGCCGCCGAGGGTCTGCAGCGACTCGCTCGTGAGCAGCTGCGTGGCCCGCTCCGAGCCGAAGCCCTTCACGATCGGCAGGAGCAGGTCGTTGACGCGGGCGGCCAGCCGCGCGGTCTCGGGATCGCCCTCGGCCTCGGCCTGGAGCGCCTGGTCGCGCAGGCTCGCCGTGTACAGGTACAGGGCCCGCATGCCCTCGACGTAGGACTTCTGCAGCATCAGCGAGCGCCGCACATCGGGGTGGTGGGTGATGGTCACCCGCGGGGCGTCCTTGCCGGGAGCGGTGAGGTCGGCGCCCTGGACGCGGCTCTTCGCGTAGTCGAGGGCCACCCGGTAGCCGGCGGACAGGGTGGCGATCGCCTTGGTGCCGACGAACATCCGCGCGTACTCGATGATGTGGAACATCTGCGCGATGCCGTCGTGCACGTCGCCGACGAGCCACCCCCGGGCCGGCACCGGGCCGTCGCCGAAGGTGACCTCGCAGGTCGTGGAGACCTTCAGGCCCATCTTCTTCTCGACGTTGGTGACGTACACGCCGTTGCGCTCGCCGAGCTCGCCGGTCGCGAGGTCGACGTGGAACTTGGGGACGACGAACAGCGACAGCCCCTTGGTGCCCGGTCCCGCGCCCTCGGGGCGGGCCAGCACCAGGTGGACGATGTTGTCGGCGAGGTCGTGCTCGGCCGAGGTGATGAAGCGCTTCACCCCGCTGATGTGCCAGGAGCCGTCGGGCTGCTGCACGGCCCTGGTGCGGCCCGCCCCGACGTCGGAGCCGGCGTCGGGCTCGGTGAGCACCATGGTGGCGCCCCAGCGCTTCTCGACCATCAGCTCGGCCAGCCGCTTCTGGTCGGGGGTACCCAGCTCGTACAGCGTGGCGCCGAACGTCGGCCCCGAGCCGTACATGAAGACGGCTGGGTTGGACCCCAGGATCATCTCGTAGGCGGCCCAGCGCAGCGCCACGGGAGCGCCGAAGCCGCCGAGCTCGTCCGGGAGGTCCAGGCGGAACCACTCGCCGTCCTGCACGGCGCGGAAGGACGCCGTGAAGCTCTCCGGCAGCGTGACCGAGTGCGTTGCCGGGTCGAACACCGGCGGGTTGCGGTCGGCGTCCGCGAAGGAGGCGGCCAGCGGGCCCTCGGCCAGCCGGCGGATCTCGGTGAGCACGCCTCGGGCGGTCTCGGCGTCCATCTGCTCGAACGGGCCGGTGCCGAAGCGGTCCCTGGTGTCCAGGAACTCGAAGAGGTTGAACTCGAGGTCCCGCAGGTCGGCGGTGTAGTGGCTCATGGCGGATGGCTCCCGTGCTCCGTGCCGGCGTCGTCGTACTCGCTGGTAACAAACGCTATTACCGGCCGGTAACCGGGGCAAGGAAGTCCTCCGCGCGGGGTGGCGGGAGGACGGCGACGGGAGGCGGTTGACCCGATTCTCCGGGCGGCGGGACACTGGCCGCCTCGTGGAGGGGGCCTGCCATGGCATGGAGCCTCAGGGGCAGTTACGCCGAGACCTGCTCGTGCGAGCTGATGTGCCCGTGCAACCTCACGTTCGACCACGGCGCCACCTACGACTTCTGCCGGGCGACGCTCGCGTTCGACATCCGCGACGGCGAGGTCGACGGCACCGACGTCCGGGGTCGTCGCGTCGTCACGATCATCGACACCCCGAAGGTGATGACCGACGGCAACTGGCGGATCGGCCTGTACGTCGACGACCAGGCCGACGACGAGCAGTTCGACAAGCTGGTCAAGGTCTTCGGGGGCCAACTCGGCGGTCCCATGTCGGCGCTCGCTCCGCTCGTCGGCGAGGTCGTCGGCGTGGAACGGGCGGCGATCGAGTTGCGCCACGACGGGCTGCTGCACAGTGTGCGCGTCGGGGACACCATCGACTTCGAGATCGAGGACATCGTGCCGTTCGGCAAGGAGGACGGCCGGCCCGTCCGGTTCGACGGCGCGTTCCACCCGGTCGCGTCGAACCTGACGATGGCCGAGGCGCGGCGCTCGCGGATCGACGCCTTCGGCATCCGGTACGAGGGCAGGACGGGCGTCTCCACCGCCGAGTTCTCCTGGTCCGCCTGACCCGATGAGCGTCCGGACGCCGGAACGCGTTCCGGGCGAAGGCCTCACGCCGGCCTTCGCCGCCGTCCGCGTCCGACTCGGACTGGTCGCTGCGCTGTTCGCGGTCGCCGGCGTCGGCTGGTGGTGGACGGCCCGGCAGATGCGGGGCATGGACGAGGGGCCCTGGACCGACCTGGGGACGCTGGGGTGGTTCGTCGGCGTCTGGGTCGTGATGATGGCCGCGATGATGTTCCCGTCGGTCGCACCGACGGTGGCGCTGTACTCGCGCATGACCCGGCAGCGGTCGCCGCTCTCGCCCCTGCTGTTCGTGGCGGGCTACCTGGTCACGTGGACCGCCGCCGGTCTGGTGGCGTTCGCCCTGGCGGGGGTCGTGGGACGGGTGGCGGGCGACGTCCTCGCGTGGGACCGCGCGGGGCGGTGGGTCGCGGGCACCACCCTCGTCGTCGCCGCGGTCTACGAGCTGACCCCGCTCAAGGACGTCTGCCTCGGGAAGTGCCGCAGTCCGCTCGGCTTCCTGCTGGGCTCCTGGCGGGAGGGCCGCTGGGGCGCGCTGCGCATGGGGGCCCAGCACGGCGCCTGGTGCGTCGGCTGCTGCTGGGCGCTGATGGCGTCGCTGTTCGCACTCGGGGTGATGAGCGTCGTCTGGATGGCGGTGGTCGCCGGCCTGATCGCGGTCGAGAAGACCCTGCCGTGGCGCCGGGTGGCGACCTACGGGACGACGGCCCTGCTCCTCGGCCTCGGCGTGCTCGTGCTGGCCGCTCCGGACGCGGTACCGGCTCTCACCGTGCCCGGCGGCGACATGGCCGGTGAGATGTCGCCGATGGGTTCCTGACGCCGGTCGTCAGCGGTTGCGGCGCCGGGCGCGCACCACCAGTCCGGCCAGCCAGACCAGGAGCCCGCCGAGGGCGGCGGCGACGAGCAGGGCGAGGACGAGTGGGGCGTCGACGTTCCCGAAGACCAGGCTGACGTCGACGGTCTGGGTGTTGAAGACGACGAAGAGCACCAGGACCACGGTCACGAAGACCAGCAGCGCCAGGGCGAGGGTGCGGCTGATCGCCCGGCCCGCCGATCGGCCCGGTGACGTCGTCCGGCCGGTGGGAGCCGGAGCCGGTGTGGGACCCGTCGGAGCCGGGCCGGTCGCCGGTCCGGAGGAGCTCCCCGGAGTCGACGGGCCGGTGGCGGCCGGGCTGCTCAGCGGGTCGGGTCCAGGCGAGGTCACGGTCAGAGTCTGCTCGTCAGGGACGGCGATCGCACGGTCATCGGTGCGCGTCGGGCTCGGTGTCCGCGGGCGGGTAGCTCGGGCCGGCGACGCCGTCGGCGGATCCCTCGTCGCCGCCCTGTGACTCCGGGTCGGCCGGCGGGGCCACCTCGCTGCCGAGGGGGCGGGCGTCGCGCTCGTCGTCGGGCTTCGGCATGGTCACGCCCCGAGTCTGCGACGGCGCTGCACCGGCCGCGACCGGGCTCCCGCCAGCCGGACGCCCGGTTGCCCGCAGGTCGACGGCGTCCCCGGACTGCTGCGCACCGCCGGCCCGCGACCCCGGGAGCTGCCCGTGACACCGATCCCCGCACCTTCTCCGCCGAGGCGCCTCGTCAGTCGTCGAGCGCGGGGCCGGCCTCGTGGTGCGGGTGACCCTGGGTGCGCTCCCGCTGCTTCATCCGGGCCTCGTAGACGTGTCGGTCGCCGCCGGCCAGCTCGGTGCGCGCCCGCTCGTCGAAGGCGCGGAAGACCGACCAGTAGGTGGCGTCGTAGTCCTCGACGATCTGGAAGGTCCACCGGTCGGCGATGACGTTGCGGCCGACGAGGTCGCGGTCGAGGTCGTCGGCCAGCTCGGTGTGCCCCGCCTTGCGGAACAGCTCGACGGCGTCCTGCAGGAGCAGGTCCCCCTTCCCCGAGTGCTGGTGGAAGCCGTAGAGCTGGCCGCGGGCCTGCTCGATGGTCTCCAGGGCCTCGGAGAGCTTGCCGAGGCCCTCCACGGTCGTGTCGTCGAGGTCGGGCCGGCTGCGGTCGGTGCTCACCGGTCCATCCTGCGGTGGGGACGCCGGTCGCGCCGCACGACCACCGGCGCGCACCCCCGCCCCCTCCCGTTGATCACGGGGTCGTCGCAGGCGACACGGCGGGACACGCCGGGCGGACCCGCACCGACCCCGTGATCACCGCGGGGTCGACCGCGATGTGCTCAGCGGCCGGCGACGGCGGCGTCGATGAGCCGCTCGGCGAGACGGCGGCCGTGGGCGGCCGGCCCGTCGGGTCCGAGCAGCCCGCCGGAGAGGTACATGCCGTCGATGATCAGGTGCACCTGGGCGGCGAGGTCGTCGCCGGCGCCGGGCACGAGCTGGTCGGCCAGGCGCTCCAGACGCGAGTGCAGCTCGAACTTGTAGTCGGCGGCGGCACTGCGGGCCGGGTGCTGCGGGTCGTCGTACTCGCTGCTGACGTTGGTGAAGGGGCACCCGCGGAAGCCGGTGCGGGTGACGTCCCGCTCGACGGCGTCCACGACGGAGAGCAGCGCGGCGCGGGGGTCGCCGTCGAGCCGGACGAGCTCGGCGTCGATGAAGGCGAGGACGGTGGCGGCCTTGCGGGCCAGGTAGGCGCCGACGAGGTCGTCCTTGCTCTTGAAGAGCCGGTAGACCGTCATCTTGCCCAGGCCCGTCTCGCGGACCAGCTCGTCCATCCCGACGCTGCGGGAGCTGCGGCCGGCGAACAGCCGCTCGGCGGTGTCCAGGACGATGGCCTGCCGCTCGGCCCGGCTCCGGCGGACGGGAGCCGCGGCGTCGTCGGCGGCGAGGGGGATGGCGGCTGCGGTCACGCCCGGGATGCTGCCCGAGCGCGTGACGGATCAGTTCGCGGCACGCCGCGGGCTGTGCACGGGTGGTTGCAGTGAGTGACGAGAGGCGTTCGGGCTGGCCGGGACCCGGGGGATCGATGGGACTGATGTGACGATGCCTGACCGTCGAGTGACCACCGATCCCCGGACGGGTCTCAGGCCCGGCGCACCCGACGGGGGTTGGCCAACAGTCGGGCCACGGGGACGGTCGAGGCCTGCTGGGCCTGCGACTCGTCCGCCTGGCGCTCGGTCGGGGTCTCGTCGGCTACTCGCATGTCGCGCTGCGTGTCCTCCATGCCACCCAGAGTCCCCTGTCCGGGTGGCTCGAAAACAGCCCCGATACGGTGAGTTGTAGTCGAAACGCTGAGATCTCCGTCACTCCGCGTGCACGACGCCCTAGCCGGCGGCCGCACCGAGCGCCTCCCACACGGCCGGCCGAGCGGGCTGCACGGTCACGCTGAACCGGTCGACCAGCCCTGCGAACCGCGCCCGGACCTCGCGTCCGACGTCGGCGGGGTCGGCCACGACGGCGAACGTCCCCAGCACCTCGTCGTCGACCAGGTCGCGCATCGCCGTCCACCGGTCCTCGCGGCGCCCCACCGACAGCGCGTGCAGCTCGTCGGCCAGGGCGCCCCAGCCGTGCAGCTCCAGGACCGGCCGGTAGGCGGGGGTGCTGCCGTAGAAGGCGATGCGGGCCCGGACGGTGTCGGCCGCCGCGGCCTGCTCCTGCTCGGTGCTGCCGGTGACGACGAACCCGGGGAGGCAGACGGTCACCTGGTCCCGGGACCGGTCGGTCGCGGCCAGCCCCTCCTCCAGCGCGGGGAGGGTCCGCTCCCGCAGGTACCGAGCCGTGGTGAAGGCGTGCGCGAACAGCCCGTCGGCCACCTCGCCGGCCAGCCGGGTCATCCCGGGGCCGACCGCGGCCAGGTACACCGGCGGCGCCCCCCACGCGTGCGGTTCCGGGCTGAACACCGGCGTCATGAGCGTGTGCCGGTAGCTGTCGCCGCGGAAGTGCAGGCGGGTGCCCTCCTGCCAGGCCGACCAGATGGCGCGCAGCGCGGCCACGTACTCCCGCATCCGCGGCACCGGCGCGCTCCACGGCATGGAGAAGCGGCGCTCCACGTGCGCGCGCACCTGCGTGCCCAGCCCGAGGACGAACCGGCCGCGGGTGTATCGCTGCAGGTCGTGCGCCGTCCCTGCGACCGTCATCGGCGAGCGCGCGAAGGCGACCGCGATCGCCGTCCCGACCTGCAGCCGCGTGGTCGCGCGGCCGGCGACGAGCAGCGGCAGGAACGGGTCGTGGTCGGTCTCCGACGTCCAGACGCCGGCGACACCGCGCCGTTCGAGCTCCCGCGCCAGGTCGGGGACGGCGTCGAGGTCGGCGGTCAGCGTGGCGTCGAACAGCACGGCCCCGGAGCCTCCCGCAGCCCCGTGCCGGTCCGCCAGCGCGGGCTCAGCCGGCGTCCGGCGAGGTGTCGGCGCCCTCGGCGGGCTCGTCGGGGTGGGGCGTGCGTCCGCTCGTGGGCTCCTCGCCCTCGGGGTCACCCTCGGCGCGCTCGGCGGTGCGGGGCGGGCGGTCCGGGTCGGTCTGCGCGGGATCGGTCATCGCTGGGTCCTCCTCCGTCGGTCTGCTCCGAGCCTGTGCCCCGGTGGCCGGGCAGGAAACCGTCAGCCCACCTCGACGGGCGCCGGCAGCCGGGTGCGCAGCACGGTCACCTCGGCGGGGCCGGGCAGGGCGGCCCGGGCGCCGCGGGCGGTCGTCGACAGGGCCGCGGCCGTCACCGCGTCGGCGACGGCCTCAGCCGGATCCGCACCGCGGGCGAGGGCGACGGCGAGGGCGCCGCAGAAGCAGTCGCCTGCCCCCGTGGTGTCGACGGCGCGGACCGGCGGGGGCGGCTGGAGCAGGGCGGGGCCGTCGCCGGTCACGAGCAGCGCACCGCGCGCGCCGAGGGTCACCACGACGGTCGCCGTCCCCAGGCCCCGGGCCAGCTCGGCCAGCTCGGCCGGCGACCGGTCGCCCGGTCCGGCGCCGGCCAGCTGGAGCAGCTCGTGCTCGTTGGGCACGAGGACGTCGACCCGGGACAGCAGCTCCGATGGCAGCGGCTGCGGCGGCGCGGGGGTGAGGACGACGGTGCCGCCGGTGACCGCCGCCGCGGCGGTCACCGCGTCCAGCGGGACCTCCAGCTGCAGCAGCACCACCCCCGCCCGGCGGACCGCCTCGACGTCGACGTCGTCCGGCCGGAGCTCGGCGTTGGCCCCGGGGACGACGACGATGAGGTTCTCCCCGCTGCCCTCCTCGACCGGGATGGTGGCACTCCCGGTCGGCGCCTCCGCGGTGCGGAGCACGTGCCCGACGTCCACCCCGGCCCCGGCCAGCGCGGCCAGCTGCCGGTCCCCGGGGGGGTCGGCCCCGACCCGGCCGACCATGGCCACACCGGCGTCGGCGGACAGTTGCGCCGCGGCCGCGGCCTGGTTGGCGCCCTTGCCGCCCGGCGCCAGCACGGTGCCCCGCCCGACGACGGTCTCGCCCCGCCCGGGCAGCCGGTGCACCCGCACCAGCACGTCCTCGTTGAGGCTGCCGACGACGGTCACGGACACGCGGTCACCTCCACCAGACGGCGCTCACTCCCCGGACGACCGGCGCACGCGCAGCCTCAGCGGGAGGACGTACCAGGCCACCACGCCCACCAGCACGACGAACGCGCAGCCGACGACGGCCGGCCAGCGGCCGAGGACGACGTCGAGCACCAGCAGGACCGCGCTGGCGATCCCCAGGAACAGCAGGCCGAGGCCGATCAGCAGGGCGAGGTCGGCGAAGGCGACCAGCTCCGCCTTGCGCCGCTGCCGGAACAGCGTGCGGTGGAACGACACGGGGGCGATCAGTACCAGCGTCGCGGTGGCCGTGCTGAGCAGCGTGACCGTGTAGACGGCCGTGGCGAACGCGCCCTGCTCCTCGAACCGGCTGGTGAAGGCGAGGGTCAGCAGGAAGGCGAAGAGGATCTGCACGCCGGTGATCGCCACCCGCATCTCCTGCAGCAGCTCGGCGAGGTTGCGGTCGAGCACCTCCTCCGGCGTCTGGCCGCGCACGAGGGCGGCCTGCTCCACGTCGGTCCGTTTCCGCCCCACGCCGCTGCGGTACCGCGCCGAGCACGACCCGACACGCGGAGGCGACGCATGAGCGAGGACCGGGACACCGTCCGGCGCGAGTTCGGTGAGGCGGTGAACCTGACCGCCACGGAGCTGGCGGAGTGGCTGGACACCGAGGAGTCGCGGTCGGTCGGGCAGAAGGACGGCGGGTCGGAGTCCACCGGCCACGCCTCGGGACGGCGGGTCGTCGAGCTGCTGCGGACGAAGGAGGACGACCTCACCGACGACGACCTCGCGCACGTGCGCAAGGTGCACGGCTACGTGCAGCGGCACCTGGCCCAGGAGCCGGAGAAGGAGGACGTCGAGACCTCCAGGTGGCGGTACTCGCTGATGAACTGGGGGCACGACCCGCTGAAGAAGGGCTAGCGCGTGCCCGCTCTGCGCCGGAACGACCCCGCCCAGTACGACCAGCTCGCCGACCAGTGGTGGGAGGCCACCGGCGGCTTCGCAATGCTGCACTGGCTGGCCGCCTCCCGCGCCGAGCACATCCCGTCCGCGGCCTCCCCCGGCGCGGTCCTGGTCGACCTGGCCTGCGGCGGCGGGCTGATGGCCCCGCACGCCGCCCGGCTGGGGTACCGGCACGTCGGCGTCGACCTGGGGCTGGCCGGGCTCGCCGTCGCGCGGGAGCACGGCGTACTGGCGGTGCGCGCGTCGGTGCTCGCCGTCCCCCTGGTCGACGGCTGCGCGGACGTCGTCGTGGCCGGGGAGATCCTCGAGCACGTCGAGGACGACGTCGCGGTGCTCGCCGAGTGCGCCCGGCTGCTCCGTCCCGGCGGGACGCTGGTCATCGACGCGATCGCCGACACCCGGCTGGCCGAGCTGGTCGCCGTCCGGCTGGCTGAGCGCGTGCCCGGGGGTCCGCCGCCGGGGATCCACGACCCGCGGCTGTTCGTCGACCGGCGCCGGCTGCTCGCGGCCGCCGACCGGCTGGGCCTGGAGCTGCGCCTGGTCGGGCTGCGCCCGTCGCTGCGGGACACCGTGGCCTGGCGGCTGCGCCGGCGGGACGGCGTCCGGATGAGGTCGCTGCCGACCACCGCCGTCCTCTTCGCCGGGTACGGGCGCAAGCGATGAGGCGGCGAGAGGCGCAGGTCGCACGTACGGTCGGGCCATGACGCCGAGCCCGCGCGCCCCGGAAGCGGCTCCGTGAGCAGCGCCGTCGTGACCGGCGCGGGCGCCGCCCTGCCGACGACGATCAAGCAGGACGACGTCTGGGACGGCTTCTTCGCCGACCACTACGCCGGCGTGCGGGCCGCGCGGCGGATCTTCAGCGCCTCGGGCGTGCGGCGCCGGCACGCGGTGGCCAACCCGGTGGACGAGGACCTCAGCTCCTGGGGCACCGGCGCGCGGATGCAGCGCTACGTGCAGGAGGCGCTGCCGCTGGGCAAGCAGGCGGTCGCCGGCGCGCTGGACGCCGCCGGGCTCCCGCCGGGGGACGTCGGCCTGTTCGCCGTCGCCACGTGCACCGGGTACGCCACCCCGGGCCTCGACATCCGGCTGGCCAGCGACCTGGGCATGCCCCCGGGGCTGCAGCGGCTGCTGGTCGGGCACATGGGCTGCTATGCGGCCATCCCGGGGCTGGCCGCGGTCGGCGACTTCGTGGCCGCGCGGTCCCGCCCGGCGGTCCTGCTCTGCTGCGAGCTGACCAGCCTCCACGTGCAGCCGGCCCAGGCCGACCTCGAGCAGGTGATCGCGCACGCGCTGTTCTCCGACGCCGCGGCGGCCGTCGTGCTGGAGCCGGGGGCGGCCCGCGGGCGCCGGCTGGCCGGGATCGTGGCCCGCACCGACCCGTCGACGGCCGACCACATGACGTGGGACGTCACCGACCTCGGCTTCCGCATGGGTCTCTCGCCGCGGGTGCCCGACGTGCTCTCCCGGCACGTGGGCGACGTCGTCGACGAGCTGCTGACCGGTGCCGGCCTGACCGCTGCGGACGTCGCGGGCTGGGCGGTGCACCCCGGCGGCCCGCGCATCCTCGACGTCGTCCGCGACGAGCTGGGCCTCGCGGAGGAGCAGCTGGCCGCCTCCCGCGCGGTCCTCGCCGAGCACGGCAACTGCTCCTCGGCGACGGTCCTGCTCGTGCTCGAGGAGCTCGCCGACGTCGACGGCCCGGTCGTGGCGATGGCCTTCGGGCCGGGCCTGACCCTGTACGCGGCGCTGCTGCTCCCGGTGTGACCCCGGTTGCGGCGTGACGTCGGTCCCGTGACCCCCTACGCTGTGTGACTCGGGTCACGCTGCGGGCGAGAGGCGGCCAGGTGGAGACGGTGCAGCCGGGCATCCGGGTCTTCCTGGTCGACGACCACGAGGTCGTGCGGCGGGGCGTGGCGGAGCTGCTCGAGGAGGATCCCGGGATCAGCGTCGTCGGGGAGGCCGGCTCGGTCGCCGAGGCCCTGGCGCGGGTGCCCGCGGTGCGGCCCGACGTCGCCGTCGTCGACATGCGGCTGCCCGACGGGGACGGCGCAGAGGTCTGCCGCCGGCTGCGCGAGCGGGCGCCGGAGACCCGCAGCCTGGTCCTCACCAGCTACTCCGACGAGGACGCGGTGGCCGCCGCGGTGGCCGCCGGCGCCGCGGGGTACCTGCTCAAGCAGGTGCGCGGCTCGGCGCTGGTCTCCGCCGTCCGGACGGTGGCCGGCGGGGGGACGCTGTTCGGTCAGGACGCCTCCGTCTCCGCGGCCGTGACCCGCAGCCGGCCGCCCGAGCGCGACCGCCGGCTCGCCGTCCTCACCGAGCAGGAGCGCACCGTGCTGCGGCTGATCGGCGAGGGCCTCACCAACCGGCAGATCGGGGCCCGGATGGGGCTGGCCGAGAAGACCGTGAAGAACTACACCAGCCACCTGCTGGCCAAGCTGGGCCTGGAACGCCGCACGCAGGCGGCCATCCTCGCCACCGAGCTGCGCGACCGCTCCGGGCCGGGCTCCTGACGCCGGCTCGCCGACGGACGCCGGCCTCCCGCCACGGGGTCAGGACGGCGGGGGCAGCGGCACCACCCAGCGGATCTCCGTTCCGCGGGGCCCCGAGGAGCTGGTCATCCGGCCGCCGTGCCGCTCGGCCCGGTCGGCCAGGTTGGTCAGCCCGCTGCGCACGGTGATCGAGGGCAGCCCGATCCCGTCGTCGGTGACCTCGACCCGGATCTCCCCGTCGACGGTCACCGTCACGGTCACCCGGGTGGCCCGCGCGTGCTTGACCACGTTGGTCACCAGCTCCCGCACGACGGCGACCACGTCGGGGACCAGCGCCTTCGGCAGGTCCTCGACGTCGCCCCGCACCCGCACGTCCGGCCGCACGCCCTGACCGCCGGTGATCGACCGGACGACGTCGACGATGCGGGTGCGGGTGGCGTCCGGGGAGGTGTCGTCGGACTCGTGCAGCTCGAAGATCGCCGACCGGATGCGGGCGATGGTGCCGTCGAGCTCGTCGACCCGCTCGGCGATGCGGGCCGCGGCCTCCGGGTGGGCGCCCTCCAGCTGCCGGCTGATCCGGTCCAGCGCGAGGCCGGTGGCGAAGATCCGCTGGACGACGTGGTCGTGCAGGTCCCGGGCGATCCGGTCGCGGTCGGCCTCCACCTGCAGGCGCCGCTCGCGCTGCTGGCTGCGGGCGAGCTCGAGGGCGACGGTGGCCTGCCCGGCGAAGGCCGAGGCGAGGTCCAGCGTGGACGGGTCGAACGGCTCCCGGCCGCGCAGCCGCATCGCCACGACCGTGCCCAGCGCCGGGCGGCCGCCCAGCGGGATGATCAGTGTCGGCCCGTAGTGCACGGCCAGCTCACCGAGCACCGGCGCCCGCTGGCCGCCGGACGCGGTGGCGCTCGCGTCGACGACCAGCCGCGGGATGCCCGAGCGGTGCGCGGCGCCCAGCTGGCTGTCCTGCAGCGGGATGCGCACCCCCTCGACGTCGTCGCCGGGGAGTCCCACGGAGACCACGACGGTCAGCACGTCGTCGTCCTCCTGGCTCGGCACCAGGACGCCGGCGGCGTCGGCCGAGCCCAGGTCGGCCACCCGCTGGGCGATCGAGCGCAGCACGCTGCCGGGATCGGCGCCGGAGAGCAGCGCCGTGGCGATCTCGCTGCCCGCCTGGGCCCACCCCCGCCGGCGCTCGGCCCACTCCACCCGCCGCGCGTTCTCGATCGCGAGGCCGGCCGCCGCGGCCAGGGCCTGCACGGCCTCCTCGTGGACGGCGGTGAACGTGCCCCCGCCGCGTTCGCGGGCCAGGAAGAGGTGGCCGAACGCCGTGCCGCCCACCGGCACCCGCACGCCGAGGAAGGCCTGCATGGGCGGGTGCCCCGGCGGGAAGCCAACGGACTCCGGGTGGGTGGTGAGGTCGTCCAGCCGCACCGGGCCGGGCTCGGCGACGAGCAGGCCGAGGACACCCTGACCGCTGGGGAGCTGCCCGATGCGCTCGCGGTCGGCGTCGTCCATGCCGTCGACGACGAAGGTCTCGATGTCGGTCCCGTCGGGGGCGAGGACGCCGAAAGCGCCGTACGTGGCGCCGGTGCGTTCCATCGCCGCGCGGACGATGCCGTGCAGCGTCGACTCGATGCGATCACTGCGGGCCGCCGCGCGGACGCCGGCGGACAGGCCCGGGACGGCGGTGGAGCGTGTCTCGGAGGCCTCGGCGGTGGGCGGGGTCAGGGCCCGAGCCGACGGGTGGATCGGTGCGTGCGCGGGAATGCCGGCCTCCCGTCAGGCGCCGCGGGCCACGCGGCGCAGGTGCGGCCGGGGGACCGCGGGCCGCAGCAGGGTCTTGCCGTGCGCGCCCACGACGACGAGGTCGGCGCCGCGCGCGGCACCGGTGAGGGCCTCGAAGACCGGGCGCTCCAGCACCGTCGTCCGGGCGCGACCGACCACGCCGGTCTCCGCGATGGCGCGCAGCACCTGCGCCTCCAGCCGTTCCTCGACCACCGTCCGGTCGCGCCGCGAGGACCGGCGCAGCGGGTCGACGTCGTCCTCGTCGAGCACGCACACGGCCACGACCGTCGCCTCCCGGCGGGCGGCCTCGCGCAGCGCCCACACGAGGGCGCCGTACCCGGCGGGCGTGCCGTCGACGTCGACGACCAGCCAGGGGTTCTGGCGCCGGGGCAGCAGCGGGGTGAGCCGGAGGGGCTCCACGCGCCGGCCGTCGCCGTGGTCGGGCACCGCGGCGAGGCGAGGGTCCTCGGCGCGCGGGCCGGTGGAGGCGTGCTCCTCCGGCCCGCCGTCGGACCGGCGTGCTCGGGTCATGGACCGATCGTGAACGAGGCGAGAGAGGGGTGGCAGGGACCAAGGGCCCGACGACGTCGCAGGTCGTCGCGTCACCAAGTCGTTCCGTATTACTGGTGAGCGTGTCACTACGGAGCGTGATCGGAGGGACACGGAAGTGCAGTGGATCACAGTGGACGGTCCCCCGGTGCCGTCCCGACGACCACGGTGGCGTCCCGGTCGTCGTCCCGCTCCAGCCCGACCCGCAGCCCCGCGGCGGTGACGGCGGCCGCGGTGAGCGGTGCCTGGTCGCGGCTGGTCTCCACGAGGAGGGCGCCTCCGGGCCGCAGCCACCGCCGCGCACCCGCCGCCACCCTGCGGTGCAGGTCGACGCCGTCCGGGCCGCCGTCCAGTGCGGTCCGCGGCTCGTGGTCGCGCGCCTCCGGGGGCATCAGCGGGATCGCCGCGGTCGGGACGTAGGGCGCGTTGGCGGTGAGCACGTCGACGCGGCCCTGCAGGGCCCCCGGCAACGCGGCGTAGAGGTCGCCCTCGTGCACGCGGCCGCCCAGCGGTGCCAGGTTGCGGCGCGCGCAGCGGACCGCGACCGGGTCGACGTCGGTGGCGTGCACCTCGACCTCCTGCAGGGCCGCCGCGACCGCGAGGCCCACCGCCCCCGAACCGCAGCACAGGTCCACGACGACCGGCTGCCGGACGCCGCGCAACAGCCGCACGGCGAGGTCGACGAGCAGCCCGGTGCGGCGGCGGGGGACGAAGACGCCGGGCTCGACGACGACGCGGTGCCCGCAGAACTCCGCCATGCCGAGGACCAGCTCCAGCGGCTCGCCGGCCACCCGGCGGGCGACCAGGCCCTCCAGCTGTGCCGGGTCCCCGGCCGCGGCGAGCAGCAGATCGGCCTCCTCCTCGGCGAAGACGCAGCCGGCGGCCCGCAGCCTGCGGACGAGGGTGTCGGGGAGCACGATGCCCGGAGGCTACGGGAGGGTGCCGCGGCGCCGGTCACCGGCGCGTCGCGGGGGAGGACCGGCGAGGCCGGTCGGGAGAGCGGGTGACGAGAATCGAACTCGCACTGTCAGCTTGGGAAGCTGATGTTCTGCCATTGAACTACACCCGCGAGGTGCGGACCGAGTCTAACCGGAGTCGGGCGGGGGAGGGGAGCAGGGTCCCCCGTGAGGGTCAGGCGGTGCGGATGACCACCGTCGTCCCGGCGGCGCTGGGGGTGGCGATGATCTCGCCGACCGCGCTCATGAGCATCGAGCCGCGGCCGCGGTCCATGCTCGGCACCCGCTCGCGCCACCGCCCGTAGTCGCGCACGGCGATCTCCACCCGCCCGTCGGCCACCTCCGCCGCGACGTCGATGAACGGTTCGGTGGGCTCCTGGGCGTGCTCGACGGCGTTGGTGGCCGCCTCGCAGGCGGCCAGCACCAGGTCGTAGGCGAGGTCCTCGTCCAAGCCGGACTCGGCGAACACCCTCCGCAGGCGGCGGCGCAGCGCCGGGATGGACGACGTCGTCGCCGGGAGCCGCCAGTGCTCGCGCACCGTGCGCCCGGACCCCCGCGCCGCCGGCGGGACCGCGGACGGCGGGACCGAGCGCAGCGGCGGCCGCGGCCGCGGCGGGGACGGGACCGCCGGGGTCGGCGCGGGGCGGCCCGCGACCCCGTCGCCGGCCTGCCGGGCGGCCCGGGCCAGGACCGCTCGCACCCGGCCCACCAGCTCCGCCGACTGGAACGGCTTGGCCAGGTAGTCGTCCACGCCGGCGTCGAAGCCCTCGACGGCGGCCTCCTGGCCGGCGCGCGCGGTGAGCATGACGACCGGGACCGCGCGGGTCGCCGGGTCGGCGCGCAGCGCGCGGAGCAGGCCGAACCCGTCGAGGCCCGGCATCATCACGTCGGTCACGACGACGTCGGGCCGCGCGGCCGCCACGCTCGCCAGTGCCGCGCGCCCGTCGGCCGCCGTCCGCACCGTCCAGTGCGGCGCGAGCAGCCGGGTCAGGTAGGCCCGCATGTCGGCGTTGTCGTCGACGACCAGCACGCTCCCGGCGGAGGGGTCGAGTGCCTGCGGGACGGCCCACGCGAGGTCGTCGTCCCACGGGGCCACCGCCGCCGCGCCACCCGCGGCTCCCGAGGGTGCGGGGGAGGTGCCGGGCTCGGCGTCCGGCGAGCCGAACGGCACGGTGACGGTGAAGGTGCTGCCGACGCCGGGCTCGCTGCGCACCGTGACCTCGCCGCCGTGCAGGTCGACCAGTTCGCGGACCAGGGCCAGCCCGAGGCCGGTCCCCTCCCGACTGCGGGCCGCGGAGCCGCTGCCCCGGTGGAACCGCTCGAACAGGTGCGGCAGCTCCTCGGCGGGGATGCCGACGCCGGTGTCGGCCACGCGCAGCGCGAAACGGTCGCCGTCGGGGCGCAGGGAGACGTCGATGCCGCCGACGAACGTGTACTTGACCGCGTTGGCGACCAGGTTGAGGACGACCTTCTCCCACATCCGCGGGTCGACGTGCGCCGGCCGGCCCAGCGGCGGGCAGTCGACGGTGAGCCGCAGCCCGGCCCGCTCCGCGGCGGCCCGGAGCACCCCGGCCAGCTCCGCGGTGTACGCCGCGACGTCGGTCTCCACGCGGACGGCCGACGCCCGGCCGGCCTCGATGCCGGCGAACTCCAGCAGGTCGTCGACCAGCCGCTGCAGCCGCCGGCCGTTGCGCTGGGCGAGGGTCAGCTCCGCCCGGACGCCGGCCGGCAGCTGCGTCCCGGACTCGTCGAGCGCGTCGGCGAGCGGCCCCAGCAGCAGGGCCAGGGGGGTGCGCAGCTCGTGGCTGGCGTCGGCGAAGAACGCCGTCTTGGCGCGGTCGAGCTCGGCGAGCGCCTCGGCGCGGGCCCGCTGCTCGGTGTAGGCGCGGGCGTTGACGACCGCGCCGGCGAACTGGCCGGCCAGCAGCTCGTGGAAGGTCCGGTACTCGTCGTCCAGCGCGCGGTTGGGGTTCACCCCGACGAGCAGCGCACCGACCGGCTCACCGGCGCCCGCGACCAGCGGCAGGACGACGGCGTCGCGGACCGGGTCGCCCCACGGGCCCCCGGTCACGCCCAGCGGTCCCGGCCCGTCCGGGAGCAGCGCGTCGGTGCCGGTGACCTGCGCGGGCAGCAGGTCGGCGGCGCACCCGACGGTGGCGGCCCGCCGCAGCCGCCCCTCGCCGGGGGCCTGCAGGTAGACGGCGGCGAAGGGCACGTCCCGCGGGTCACCGGCCAGCGCGGCACACATGCCGGTCACCGTGGCCGGCTCGTCCCCGAGCCCGCCGACCGACGTCGCGACGTCGTGCAGCAGCGCCTGCCGGCGCTCGGCGAGCACCTGTCGGGTGACCTCGGTGCAGACCGCGTGCATGCCGGCGACCTCGCCGTCGTCGCCGTACGCGGGGGCGTGGGAGACGGTGAAGTAGGTCTCCTCGCGGTAGCCGGCCCGCTCGAGGAGGAGCAGCAGCTGGGGGATCCAGGACGCCTCGCGGGCGGCCATGGCCCGCTCGACCGGCTCCTGCAGCGCTGCCCAGCCCTCGGCGAGGGTGACCCGCAGGTCGTCGCCGATCGCGCCGGGGTGCTTCGCGCCGATCAGGGTGGCGTAGGCGTCGTTGTAGAACTGCGTGTACCCGGGGCCCCAGGCGAGGATCATCGGGAACCGCGAGGCCAAGACCGTGCGGACGGCGTGCCGCAGGCTGGCCGGCCACCCCGAGGTGGGGCCCACCGGCGTGGTGGACCAGTCGAACGCGGCCATCAGCCGCCCGTTCTCACCGCCGTCGCGGAAGAGCTCCGCGTCCCCGGGGGCCGGGAGGTGGTCCGCCACGCTCACGCGCCGGCACACCTCCGTTCGCAGTCGGACCCGTCGGCGCGGCCGCGGGCCGCGCGTCGCTCGCCCGGCCCGCGGCCGGACGACCGGAGAGGAACGGTACCCCGCGGTCAGCGCCGCATCTCGGCGAGGAAGCCGATCGCCTCCGAGCGCAGCCGCTCGGCCATCTGGGACAGGCCGGTGGTGTCGCCGTCCGCCGTGCCCAGGGACGCCGAGCCGTCGACGGCCGCGGCGATCCCGTCGACCAGGCCGTTCATCTCGGTGACCGTCGTCCCCACGACGTCCATGACGGAGGCGACCTCCTCGCAGGCCTGCCGGATCTGCTCGACCTGGGCGGTCACCTGCTCCGTGGCCCGGGCGGTCTGGTCGGCGAGGTCCTTGACCTCGGAGGCGACGACGGCGAAGCCCTTGCCGGCCTCACCGGCGCGGGCCGCCTCGATCGTGGCGTTGAGCGCCAGGAGCCGGGTCTGCGCGGCGATGGCGTCGATGAGCGCGACGACGTCCCTGATCTCGGCCGAGGAGCGGGTCAGCGAGCTCATCGTCCCCTGGGCGGTGCCGGTCTCGGCGCTGGCGGCGGAGGCGGCCCCGGTCAGGCCGGCCGCCGAGGCGCTCATCTCGGTCGAGGCGGTGGCCACCTGCTCCGACATCGCGAGGACGACCGCCTCGAACTCGTCGGCGAGCCGCAGCCGGGCGGCCTGGGCCTCGGTCACGCGCCCGGCGGTCTCCCGCATGGCGTCCCGGGCGGCGTTGATCTCGGTCACGCCCTTGCGGTAGGCCCCGGCCAGGCCGCCGGGCAGCACCGAGCGGTGGAACCGCCCCTGGGCGGCGGCGGTCAGGGCGGCCGAGGCCTCGCGGACGAAGGCGTCGGAGACGTCGAGCACGTTGTTGACGCTGTCCTGCAGGGCCTGCAGCTCCGGGACGTCCGGCGACCCGGGCGTCGGCCGGCTGCGGGCCTCGAGGTCGCCGCGCGCGGCGGCCTGGCAGGTGGCGGTGAGCTGCCGGACGAACTCCCGGTAGACCGCGAGCTCCTCGGCGTCGCCGCGCCGGTTCTCGGCACGTGCACGGATGCCCATGGTCAGCGCTCCTCCTGGCTGATGACCGACCAGACGAACTCCTCGTAGGAGCCCGCCTGCGCGGTGACGAGCTCGTCCAGCAGCCGGGACGACGCCGCGACGGCGGCCTTGGCGTTCGGGTGGCGCCGCTCCTCGGCGAGCAGCTGCTGGTAGAGCGGGGTGACCCGCCGGATGGCACCGGGAGCCGGCCGCCGGCGGTTGGAGTGGTAGCCGACGACGCGGCCGTCGGGGCCGTAGGACGGCGTCACGTGCGCCAGCACCCAGTAGTGCGCGCCGTCGGAGGCGAGGTTGTTGATGTAGGCGAACAGCTCGCGGCCCTCGGCGAGGGTCGACCACAGCAGCGCGAACACCGCGCGCGGCATCTCGGGGTGCCGGATGAGGTTGTGCGGCCGGCCGACCACCTCGTCGAGCCCGTAGCCGCTGACCCGCAGGAAGACGTCGTTGGCGTAGGTGATGACCCCGCGCGGGTCGGTCTTGGAGACGATCAGCTCGTCGGGGCGGAAGGTGCGTTCCTCCCCGGTGGGCCGGGTGCCGCGGGCCGTCCCGCGGGGGCGGGGACGGGCGTGGGTGTCGAGCAACGGTCCTCCAGGATCCGGACGATGACGTCCCTGGTGCATCGGCAGTCGCGTCCCCGGGTGAAGCCGGGACCGCGCGTGGCGGGGGACACGGGACGGAGGTCCCTGGTCCGGGCGGGACCTCCGTCCCGTGCCGTGTCGGACGGCCGTGCGGAGCCGGTCCCTAGACTCCGCCGCATGCTGCTGTCCGACCGCGACATCACGGCTGCCATCGCCGAGGGGCGTCTCGGCATCGAGCCGTACGACGAGGCGCTGATCCAGCCCTCGAGCATCGACGTCCGGCTGGACCGCTTCTTCCGGGTGTTCAACAACGCCCGGTACACCCACATCGACCCGGCTCAGCAGCAGGACGACCTGACCACGCTGGTCGAGCCCGACGGCGACGAGCCGTTCGTGCTGCACCCCGGCGAGTTCGTGCTGGGCTCCACGCTGGAGGTCGTCTCCGTCCCCGACGACCTCGCCGCGCGGCTGGAGGGCAAGGCGTTGGCGCTCGACACGCCCGTCCCCACCCCCTCGGGGTGGTCGACGATGGGCGAGCTGGCCGTGGGGGACGAGGTCTTCGACGAGAACGGGGTCCCCTGCCGCGTCGTCGCCGCCACCGAGGTCATGCTGGGCCGGCCCTGCCGAGAGGTGGAGCTCAGCGACGGATCGCTGTTCACGGCAGACGCGTCGCACCTGTGGGTGACGACGACCAAGACGGAGCGCCGTCCCGGCCGGCCGCAGCGTTCGGCTGCGCGGACGACCGACGAGATCATGGCCACCTTGCGGTACGGAGAGGAACTCAACCACCACATCCGGCTCGCCGCTCCCGCGCAGTACCCGGTGACGGATCTGCCGATCGACCCTTATGTCCTGGGCTACTGGCTCGGCGACGACACGAGCACGAAGGGTGAGATCACCGTCGGCCACGGGGACGAGGAGGTTCTCTCGTCGTTCGAGGCAGCCGGCTATCGCGTCTGGCGGGCGACAGCCCCTCACGCCTACCGCCTCGGCGACACCCGAGGCGTGGACCATGGGCACCGGCGCGGCGCGGGAGGCCGGTTCGGTGGCAACAGCTCGTTGAGCAGTCACCTGCGGGCGCTCGGACTGCTCGGCGACAAGCACGTGCCGGCGGCCTATCTGACGGCCGCTCCTGCGCAGCGGTTGGCCCTTCTGCAGGGCCTGATGGACTCCGACGGATACGTCGACGATCAGGGTCGCTGCGAATTCGTGAACACCCGTGAGTGCCTTGCACAGGCGGTGTTCGAGCTGGCGGCCAGCCTCGGACTGCGGCCCACCCGTCGCAAGAAGCGGGCTCTCCTGGAGGGAATCGACTGCGGCCCGGCCTTCCAGGTGAAGCTCTCACCGCGCATCCCGGTGTTCCGGTTGGCGCGCAAGCTTGCTCGGCTGAGGACCGACGACCGTGCCCACCAGCATCGCAGCGTCCGCGCCGTTCGCCCGGTGCCCACCGTGCCGGTCCGGTGCATCCAGGTCTCCGCGCCCAGCGGGATCTTCCTCATCGGGGACGCCTACGTGCCGACGCACAACTCATCCCTGGGCCGGCTGGGCCTGTTGACCCACAGCACCGCGGGGTTCGTCGACCCGGGCTTCTCCGGGCACATCACCCTGGAGCTGTCCAACGTCGCCAACCTGCCGATCACCCTGTGGCCGGGCATGAAGATCGGCCAGCTCTGCCTGTTCCGGCTGACCGGCCCGGCGGAGCACCCGTACGGGTCCGCGGTCTACGGCTCGCGCTACCAGGACCAGCGCGGCCCCACGCCGTCGCGGTCGTTCCGCAACTTCACGCGCGCGGAGACCCGGCGTCCGGCTCCCTGACGTGCACGGTGACCGGCGGCTCGGTGCCGGCCACCTCGATGCAGTCGCCGTGGTGGGCGTCGCAGGCCCAGCCGGGCACCTCGTCGTCCACGTAGCGCTGCCGGGTGACCAGCCACCCGCTGCCCAGCAGCGCCGCGACGCCGGCCAGGACGACGACGAACATGCCGGTGTAGCCGCCCGTGCTCCCGCGCAGCACGCCGACCAGCAGCGGCCCCGCGCCGGCCAGCAGGTAGCCCCAGCCCTGGGTGACCGTGGACAGCGCCGCGGTGGTCTCCGGCGTGCGGGCGCGCAGCCCGATGAGGGTCAGCACCATCGCGAACGACCCCATGCCGAGGGCGAGCAGGCTCATCCAGAGCCACGGCACGGTGGTGGGGGCCTGCAGCAGGCCGAGCCAGCCGGCGACGTAGCAGGTCACGAATGCCACGAGCAGGGGCCGCTGCGCCCGCGGGCGGACGGTGAGCACCGGGACGATCGCGTTGAGCGGGATGACGACGACGGTGTTGACGCCCAGGAGCAGGCCCGCCGTCGCCGCGCTCAGCCCGGAGTCGCGCAGGTACTGCGCCCCCCATCCGATCAGCACGTAGGCCTGCATCGACTGCATCCCGAAGAAGACGGCCAGGGCGAGCGCCATCGGGCTGTGCACGAGCGAGCGCATCCGCACCGCGGTGTGCGCGGCGCGTGACGCACCCGGCCGGGCCGGCACCGCGAGCCACGCCAGGGCCGGCACCACGGCGGCCACCGCCCAGATGCCGAGTGCCCATCGCCAGCCCTCGGCGCCCGCGGCGGCGGCGATCGGGGCGGCGGCGACCGCGGCGATCGCCCCGCCGACCGCCATCGCCACGCTGTAGGCGCCGACGAGCAGCCCGGTCCGGGTCGGGAAGTGCCGCTTCACCAGGCTGGGCAGCAGCACGTTGCCCAGGGCGCCGCCGACCATCGCCAGCACCGTGCCGACCAGGAACAGCCAGAACGCCCCGGCGACCGACCGCAGCACCAGCCCGGCCGCCATGGCCAGCAGCGCGCCGGCGAGCACGTGCCCGTCGCGGTACCGGGCGGCCAGCGGCGGCCCGGCGAAGCCGATGGCGGCGAAGCAGAGCACGGGCATGGTCGTGAGCAGCCCGGCCATCCCGCTGGAGATGCCCAGCCCCCGCTCGATCTCCTCGAGCACCGGGCCGATGCTGTTGACCGCCGTGCGCAGGTTGAACCCCGTGAGCACGATCGCCGTTCCGATCAGCGCGAGACCGCGCCGGTGGTCGGGGGCGGGCGGTGCGGCGGGCGGGGCGGGGGCGGTGCGGGTCACCCGTCGATGGTCCTCCTGCACCGCCGGCGGTTCACCGCCGGGTCGTTACCTCGCGCAACCATCGGGCGCCGGGACGACGACGGCGCGCGCCCCGGGAGGGGGACGCGCGCCGCCGTCGGACGTTCGGTCGCCCCTGCCGGGTCCCGCCGCGAGCTGCCGGGGGGCAGGGGGTGCTCCTCAGTTCTGCGCGCCGTGCTCCGTGGCCGCCGAGCCGGTGCCGGCCACGTCGTCGGCCCGGGTGCCGACGTCCGGGCCGGATCCGGTGCCGGGCGCGCCGGCCGGGGCCATGGAGCGGAGCAGGATCTGGCTGACGT
>NZ_JBJGYU010000013.1:0-120490 GCF_054050155.1 Geodermatophilus sp. SYSU D00703
GGGTCGCCGGAGCACCGGGCTCCGGCGACCCCGCGTCAGCGGTCAGGACTCGAAGGCGGCGTCGATGTACTGGTCGACGTTCTCAGCGGTGACGACCGGGGCGTCGAGCACGATCCGCTGCGGCACGCCCTGGGACGTGAGGTCGGACAGGCTCTTGCCCTGCGCGATGAGCCGGGCGAGCGCGATCCCGTCCGCAGCCTGGGTGTGCGGGTAGATGACGGTCGCCTGGAGCACCGAGTCGCCGGACTGGATCTCGCGCATCGCGTTCGCCGAGCCCGCGCCGCCGACCATGAAGAACTCGCTGCGGCCGGCGTTGTTGATGGCGGCCAGGACGCCGACACCCTGGTCGTCGTCGTGGTTCCAGATGGCGTCGATCTGCGGCGCGGCCTGCAGCAGGTTGGCCGCGGCCTCCTCGCCGCCCTCGACGGTGAAGTCCGCCGCCACCCGGTTGTCGACGTTGAGGCCGCACTCGGTCAGCGCGTCGGCGAAGCCCTGGCTGCGGTCCTGCGTCAGCGGCAGCGAGTCGATGCCGGCGATCTCCGCGACGACCGCGTCGGGCTGGTCGCCCAACTGCTCGCAGATGTACTGGCCGGCCGAGACACCCATGCCGTAGTTGTCGCCGAGGACGGTGCCCTGGGCGGCGAACGGGCTGTTGAACTCGCGGTCGACGTTGATGACCGGGATGCCGGCCTCCATGGCCCGCAGCGCGACGGGGGTCAGAGCGGCGCCGTCGAAGGGCAGCAGCACGATGGCGTCGACGCCCTCGTTGATGAACGTCTCCACCTGGCTGATCTGGGTGCTGACGTCGTTGGTGCCCTCGGCGATGCTCAGCTCGACGTCCTCGTAACGCTCGGCCTCGGCCTGCGCGGCCTGGCTGATGCCCGCCATCCAGCCGTGGTCGGCGGCCGGCGCGGAGAAGCCGATGCGGACCGTCTCGCCGGCCTCGTCGTTGGGGCTGGCGGCGTTGTTGCCGCCCTCTCCCCCGGAGCTCTCCGGGGTGTTGCTGGTGCAGCCGGCCACGAGGGCGCCGGCACCGACCAGGGCGATCGCGGTGTAGGACAGGCGGCGGAACGGACGCTGCCTCGCTGCGGACATGTTCTCTCCTCGGATGGGCCTCCCTGGCTGCTGTGGCCAGGTGGTCTGTCGGGTGCTGGTGCGCCCAACGGGCCGGGAGCCCGGTGGGGTGGTGCGGACCGGTGCGCGCCCCCGCGGCGCACCGGTCACGTCGAGGGGCGGTCCGGTGCCGCGCCGGGGCCGGTCCCGCCGGGACCGCCGTCCGCCGTGGTCCCGCCGGACGCCGTGCCGGACGGCGCTCCCGCCACGGCCGGGGTGCCGGCCGCGGGTCTGCCCGCGGTCGGGCGGCGGAAGCTGAAGCCGCCGGTGGCCAGGCGCTGCTGCAGCAGGACGGCGAGCACGATGATCACGCCGCGGGCGACCGCCTGCGCCGAGCTGGAGAGGTTGTTCAGCGTGAAGACGTTGCCGAGCGTGGTGAAGATCAGCACGCCCAGGACGGTGCCGACGATGGTGCCGCGGCCGCCGATGAGCAGCGTGCCGCCGATGACCACCGCGGCGATCGCGTCGAGCTCGTAGAGGGTGCCGTGCGTGGAGCTGCCGGTCGTCGTCCGGGCCATGATCATGACCGCGGCGATCCCGCAGGTGATGCCGGACAGGACGTACAGCTTGACCGTGTGCCGCTGCACGCGGATGCCGGCCAGCCGCGCGGCCTCGGCGTTGCCGCCGACGGCGAAGGTGCGCCGGCCGAACGTGGTGCGGTTGAGCAGCACCCAGCCCGCGATCGCGACCAGCGCGAAGATGATCACCAGCGTCGGGACGCCGAGGATGCTGCCGGCGAAGAAGTCGAGGAAGGCGCGGTCCTGGATGATCTGCGTCCGCCGGTTGGCGATGATCTCCGCCAGCCCGCGGGCCGCGGCGAGCATGGCCAGGGTCGCGATGAAGGCCGCCAGCTTGCCGTAGGCGATCACCACGCCGTTGATCAGCCCGGCGACCGAGGCGACGACGATCGCGGTGAAGACCATGACGATCCAGTGGACGTCCTCGGCCATCTGCTGGGTGGCCAGCGTGGTGGCCCAGACCGAGGCCAGGGCGACCAGCGCGCCGACCGACAGGTCGATGCCGCCACCGATGATCACGAACGTCATCCCGATGCTGACCACGCCGATGACGGCGGCCAGCCGCAGGATCGTCAGCACGTTGTCGACGCTGGCGAACCGGTCGCCGGCGGTGATCACGCCGACGATGCACAGGATCACCAGCGCGACGACCAGACCGAGGTTGCGGCCGACCGGGCCGGACATGAAGCCCGGTCCCCCGCCGTTCCGGCCGCGCGCCGCCGGGCCCGCGGCCGCGCCGGCCGCTCCCCCCGTCGTCGCGGTGGTGCTCCCGCTCATGCCACGTCCCCTTCGTGCTGGGTTGTTCCGGGAAGGGGGGCGCCCCGGTGGCCGATCCCCTCCATGACCAGGTCGAGCACGCGGTGCTCGTCGAGCGCGTCGGCCGGTTCCTCGGCGAGCACCCGGCCCTCCGCGACGACGAGGACGCGGTCGGCCATCCCGAGGACCTCCGGGATCTCGCTGGAGACCACGACGACCGCGACGCCGCGGTCGGCCAGGTCGCGCACCAGCGCGTAGATCTCCGACCGGGCGCCGACGTCCACGCCGCGGGTGGGCTCGTCGAGCAGCAGCACCCGGCAGTCGCGCAGCAGCCAGCGGGCCAGGACGACCTTCTGCTGGTTGCCGCCGGACAGGGTGCGGACCTCGCGGTCGACGTCGGCGGGCCGCACGTCCAGCGACTCGACCTGCTGCCGGGCGGCGTCCTTCTCCGACGCCCCGGACAGGAAGCCGGCGCGGGCGAAGCGGGCCAGGCTGGAGATGCTGATGTTGCGGTAGACCGACTCGCCGAGCAGCAGGGCCTGGCTCTTGCGCTCCTCCGGGGCCAGCCCCACCCCCGCGGCCACCGCGCCGCCCACGTCCCCGGGGCGCAGCCGGCGACCGCCCACCCGGACGGTGCCGGCGGTGGCGTGCCGGGCACCGAAGACGGTCTCGAGGATCTCCGACCGGCCGGAGCCGACCAGGCCGGCCAGGCCCACGATCTCGCCGGGGCGGACGGTGAAGGACACGTCGTCGAACGAGTCGCGCAGGCCGAGCCCCTCGACCTCGAGCAGCGGGGCCTCGTCCGTGCGCGGCCGCGCCGCCCGCTCCGGGAAGACGTACTCGATGGTCCGGCCGGTCATCAGCGTGATGACGTCACGGGTCGGCGTCTCGCGGGCCGGGAGGCCGGTGGCGACCGTGCGGCCGTCCTTGAGCACGGTGATCCGGTCGCCGATCGCGCGGATCTCCTCGAGCCGGTGGGAGATGTAGACGACGGCGACGTCGGAGGCCTGCAGGTCGCGGATGACCGCGAAGAGGCGCTCCACCTCCTCGTTGTCGAGGACGGCGGAGGGCTCGTCCATGATGATCAGCTTCGCGTCCTGGGACAGCGCCCGGGCGATGCTGACCATCTGCTGCGCGGCGGCCGACAGCGACCCGACCTCCGCGGTCGGCCGGATCTCCGGGTGGCCCAGCCGGGTGAGCAGAGCACTGGCGGCCCGGTTGGCCTCGGCGGGGCGGGTGATGCCCAGCCGGGAGAACTCCCGCCCCAGGAAGACGTTGTCGGCGACGGTCAGCCCGGCCACCAGGTCCAGCTCCTGGTAGATGGTGGCGATGCCCAGCGCCATGGCGGCCTGGGGCGTGGCCAGGTCGACTTGATCGCCCCGCCAGGCGATGCGCCCGGCGTCGGGCTGGTGCGCGCCGGCCAGGACCTTGATCAACGTCGACTTGCCGGCGCCGTTCTGGCCGAGGAGGCAGTGCACCTCCCCCGCACGGACGTCGAGGTCGACGCCGTCGAGCGCCCGGACCCCCGGGAAGCTCTTGACGATGCCCTGCATCTCCAGCAGCGGGGCGGTCACGACCGGCTCCCGACGGAGTGTGGAGGAGGGACCGAGGACACGGCGTCACCACCCGGACTTTTGCTCAGCACTGATCATTAGTCGGTTCAGGGGGCAACATATGTCCGGGCGCCGGTGTGGTCAATGCCACCTCCGCGGTGTTTCCGCGGTGTTGCCGAACCGAGACGTTCCGCCGGTGCGGGCCGACGGCAGAGGGTGCGCGACACGCCCGCGGGTGCGCGGCGGTGCCGGAGGGCCCTAGCGCGCCAGGGCCTGGACGGAGTCCTCGTCGAGATAGCCCTCGATCGCCATCAGTGCCGCGCCGATCCGGCCCGACAGGTCCGGGGCCTCGCTGACCGTGATCTCCAGCGCGCGGGCGGCCAGCGGCATCGACCGGCGGTAGACGGCCTCGCGGATGCCGGCGAGCAGCGGTACGCCGGCCCGGGCCACGCCGCCGGTCACCACGATGCGGTGCGGGTTGAAGAAGTTGACCAGCGCCGCGAGCACGGTGCCGATGGTCCGGCCGGCGTCGCGGACCAGCTCCAGCGCGGGGCCGTTGCCCTGGGCCGCCAGCTCGACGAGCTGCCGCGTCGTGGTCACCGGCAGCCCCGCCGCGACGGCGTCACGCAGAAGCGCCCCGCCGCCGGCGATCGCCTCGAGGCAGTTCTCCTGGCCGCAGCGGCAGACGACGGTGCGCCCGTCGGGCTGGGCGACGTGGATGTGCCCGATGTCCCCGGCGCTGCCCTGCGCGCCGCGGTAGACCCGGCCCTCGACGACGACGCCGCAGCCGATGCCGGTGCCGACCTTGACGACGAGCACGTCCTGGTCGGACCCGCCGACGCCCATCTCGCCGAGGGCCATGACGTTGACGTCGTTGTCGACGAAGACCGGGCACCGGTACCGACCGAAGGCGCTGGGGATCGGGTGGTCGTGCCAGCCCGGCATGATCGGTGGGTGGGACGGCCGTCCGGTCGAGTGCTCCACCGGGCCGGGCACGCCCACGCCGACGGCGCACACGTCGGCCGGCGTCAACCCGGCCTCGGCGAGCACCTTCTCCGCCAGCCGGTCGACCTCGGCGAGCACGGGCCCGGGCCCCTCGGCGACGTCGATCTCGTGACCGGCGGTGGCGAGGACCTCCGCGGACAGGTCGGTGACCGCGACGTCCACGCTGGTGACGCCGAGGTCGACGGCGAGCACGCACCCGGCGCGGCTGTTGAACTGCAGGAGGGTCGGTGGCCGCCCGCCCGTGCTCCAGCCGCGCCCGCCCTCCTCGAGGAGGTTGGCCGCGATCAGCTGGTCGACCCGGGCGCTGACCGTGTTCCGCGACGCACCGGTGAGCGCGACGAGGTCGGCGCGGCTGTGCGCCCGGCCGGCGCGCACGTGACGCAGCAGCGCTCCGGCGGAGGCAGAGGTGTGCGCCATGTGGCCATGGTGACACGGACGGGCACGCCCTCCCGGTGTCCGCAGCCGCGGCCTCCCTCGCGACCCGTCGTCCGCCCGTGGCCGGGTGTCCACCGACACGACCCCTCCGGGCTCCCCGACGTCACCCGGCGGGTCCGACCCGGCACGACCCGAGGAGCCCCGTGTCCGAGCTCCTGCTCGCCGTGCTACCCGAGGCGGTCGTGGCCGCTCTCATCGCCCTGCTGGTCGCGGGCGTCGAGCGCGTGTTCGGCACCGCCGCGGCCTGACGCTCCGGCCGCGGGTGGCCGGGACGGTTGCCCGGGCCCCGGTCGGCGAGTAGGCATGGCCCCTCCACGCCGCGCCGCCGGGACGGAGCACGCGGGCCCCGCCGGCGGCCGACCCGGACGCCGGGAGGAACCGGGATGACCGAGACCAGGCAACCGCGGAGCACCACGGTGCGGGAGCAGCCAGGGGCGACCGGCCGCGCGGCGGTGCCCGAGCCGAGGGCCGGCGAGACGGCTCCCCAGGTCCAGGTGCCGCGCACCATCACCGTTCGGCTGCCGCTCGTCACCATCACGATCGGCCCCCAGCCCGGCGGCCCTGCGACGGCGAGCGCGACACCCGCACCGACCGCGGCGTCCGCGCCGACACAGCCGGGCGGCACCCTCCAGAAGGCCGTGTTCTACGGCGGCGTCGCGGCCGCCGGTGCGCTCGGCGCCATCGAGTGGCCGGTGGCGGTGGCGGTGGCGGCCGGCACGTGGGTCGCGCAGCACACGGCACCGGTCGCCGGCCGGCTCACCGGGCGGCCCGCGCCGCGGCCGATGGCGCAGGGGGAGCCGGCCGGGCCGTCACCCGACCCGGACGCCGCCGGAGGCTGACGCCTCCCTGAGCACGGCCGCCACCTCTCGCGGGTGGGTCTGCACGGTCATGTGCGCCGCGCCGCGCACCTCGACCAGCCGGCCGAGCGGTGCGGCCGCGGCCACGGTGCCGGCCCAGTCGCGCGGGCAGAGCCGGTCACGCGTGCCGCGGACGACGGTCACCGGCACCCGGACCCCGCGCAGCCGGACGTCGATCCGGTCCGGCGCGGCCGCCCGCCACAGCTCACGCATGGCCCGTTGACCGGTGTGCACCCACTGGGCGAGGACCAGCGGCAGCTGCCACCACGGCTCGCGCAGCGCCGTCCCGAGCCAGCGCCGGGCCAGCGCCGGGAACGCCCGCAGCCGGGGGTCGGTGGTGGGCCCGAGCAGCACGAGCCCCGCCACCCGCGGGTCGGCCGCGGCGGCGGCCACCACCTGGCAGCTCTGCGAGTGACCGACCAGCAGCACCGGCCCGGGTCCGAGCACGTCCCGCAGCCGCGCCGCCAGCTCCTCCAGCGGCGGGACCGGCGCGGCGCAGCCCATGCCGGGCAGGACGACGACGTCGCCGGGGAGCAGCCGGCGCAGCCGCGCGGAGGAGCGGGCGTCGAGGCCCAGCCCGGGGACGAGCACCGGCCGGACTGCGGGGACCACCACGTCGAACGGTCTACCTCTCGCCCGCGTGAGGCGCCGCTCGGCGGGTAGGGCCAGACTGTGGCCTGCCTCCCTCGGGGCCGCACACGGTTCCGAGACGCCGGGATGGGAGACTCATTCGTCATGACGACATCACCTGTGACTGACCCCGTCGGCACCCCCCCGTCCGGCCGTCCCAGGGTCGTCATCATCGGCTCGGGGTTCGGCGGGCTGTTCGCCGCCCAGGCGCTGAGGAAGGCGCCGGTCGACGTCACCATCATCGGCAAGACCAGCCACCACCTGTTCCAGCCGCTGCTCTACCAGGTGGCCACCGGCATCCTCAGCGAGGGCGAGATCGCCCCGCCCACCCGCGAGATCCTGCGCGGCCAGAGGAACGCCCGGGTGGTGCTCGGCGAGGTCACCGACATCGACCTGACGGGCCGCACCGTCACCTCGACGATCCTCGGCCGCCGGACCGTGCACCCCTACGACGAGCTGATCGTCGCCGCCGGTGCCGGGCAGTCGTACTTCGGCAACGACCGGTTCGCCGAGTTCGCCCCCGGCATGAAGAGCATCGACGACGCCCTGGAGCTGCGCGGGCGGATCTTCGGGGCGTTCGAGCTGGCGGAGCTGGCCACCGACCCGGCCGAGGTCGACCGGCTGCTCACCTTCGTGGTGGTCGGCGCCGGCCCCACCGGGGTGGAGATGGCCGGGCAGATCGCCGAGCTGGCCCACCGCACGCTGCACCGCGACTTCCGCTCCATCGACCCGACGCAGGCGCGGGTCATCCTGCTCGACGCCGCGCCCGCGGTCCTGCCGTCGTTCGGGGAGAAGCTCGGTGACCGCGCGCGCCGTCAGCTCAACCGGATCGGCGTCGAGGTGCAGCTGGGCGCGATGGTCACCAACGTCGACGCCGACGGCCTCGAGGTCAAGGACGCCGACGGGCAGGCCCGGCGCATCCAGGCGGCCACCAAGATCTGGGCCGCCGGCGTCCAGGCCTCCCCGCTGGGCCGGATGCTCGGCGAGCAGTCCGGCGCCGACGTCGACCGCGCCGGCCGGGTCGCGGTGCAGCCGGACCTGACCCTGCCCGGGCACCCCGAGGTGCACGTCGTCGGCGACATGATGAGCCTGGACAAGCTGCCCGGCGTCGCGCAGGTCGCCATCCAGGGTGGCCGGTACGCCGCCGACCAGATCAAGCGCAAGCTCTCCGGTCGCGAGCCCCGGGGCCCGTTCCAGTACACGGACAAGGGCTCGATGGCGACCATCTCCCGGTTCTCCGCGGTCGCCGACATCTCGAAGTTCAAGTTCGAGGGCTTCACCGCGTGGGTGCTGTGGCTGGTCGTGCACCTGATGTACATCGTCGGGTTCAAGAACCGGCTCACCACGGTGCTGCACTGGATGGTGAGCTTCCTGGGCCGCGGCCGGGCCGAGCGGGTCGCCACCCAGCAGCAGGTCTACGGCCGGCTGGCACTGGAGCACCTGGGGCCGGGCTTCTCGGTGTCGAAGACCGGCGGCCCCAAGAACGACGTCGCGGCCGACGAGGACGTCACCGAGCGCCGGTCCGCCTGAGGAAGGACCCCGTCCTCCCCACCCCTCGCAGGCTCGGGGCGGCACCCGGGACGGGGCCGCAGGTCAGCGAGCGCCGTCCAGCCAGTGGCCGAGCGCGGCGGCGACCAGGTCGGGGGTCACCACGTGGCCGCCGTCGAACTCCTCGTAGGTGACGTCGTAGCCGGCGTCGACCAGCATCCGGGACACCCGCCGGCCGCACGGGTCGACCGGCAGCACGCGGTCGGCGGTCCCGTGGGAGATCCAGACGCGCGGTCGCCCCTCGTGCCCGGGCGCCGCGACGAAGCCCGGCGAGAAGGCCAGGACGGCGTCGACGAGGTCCCCGTTGGCCAGCCCGAGGGACAGCGCGTAGGACGCGCCGTCGGAGAACCCGCCGACGGCGACCCGGCTCACCGGCACAGCGGCGAAGACCCGCTCGAGCGCGGCGTCGAGCAGCGCGACGTCCCGGCCCAGTCCCCCGGCGAGGAGGTCCCACGTGCGGCCCACCGACGTGGTCGCCAGCACGAGCACGCCCCGCCGCGCGGCGACGTCGCCGACCGCCGCGAGACCCTGGGCCGCGGTGCCCCCGGCGCCGTGGCAGAACACCAGCAGGGGCCGCGGGCCGGGCGCGCCGTCCGGCACCGCCAGCAGGGCCTCGGCCCGCGCGTCCAGGCCGAGCGGGACCACTCCCGCGGGGAACGACCGCCCGGGGACCGTGGCCGACGGCCGGCTCTGCAGGCGGCCGTCCGCGGCCGGCCGTACGGCCCCCCGCAGGGTCCCGCCGCGAGCCTGCGAGGGGTGGGGGGACGGGGGGTCCTGCATCAGACCACGTGGGCGAGGGCCGGCACGTGGCCCTCGCTGGCCTCGCCCGTCGCCACGATCCGGGCGTCCCCGACCCGCTCCAGCAGCGGGTCGAGGTCGACCGGGTCCCGCAGCGGGAGGGCGAGGTCGCGGACTCCCTCGGTCACGACGTCACTCCGCGCTCCCGGGTTCGGCCATCTGCCGGTGCGCCTTGCTCTTGAGCCGGTCGGGGAGGACGTCGTTGGCCAGCGCCTGGGCCTTGGTCTTCAGCGACCCGGCGACGACCTTGTCCTCGCCCTTCATCAGCGCTTCGAACCCCTGCTTCGCGACCTGCGCCGGATCGTCCTTCGTCCCGGCGCCGACCTTGGTGTCCTCCATCTCGGCGCGGTCGAAGAACTCGGTGTCGGTGGGCCCGGGCATCAGCGAGGTGACGGTGACCGCGCTGTCCTCGAGCTCCTCCACCAGCGCCTCGGCGAAGGACTGGATGAACGACTTCGACGCGTTGTAGACCGCCTGGAACGACCCGGGCATCGTCGAGGCGATCGACGAGGTGAACAGCACCCGGCCCTCGTTGCGGGCCACCATGTCGCGCAGCACGAGCTTGGCCAGCCGCACCGTCGAGGTGACGTTCAGGTCGATGATCGCGAGCTCCTTCTCGAGCTCGTTCTCGACGAAGGGGCCGCCCTGCCCGACGCCGGCGTTGAGCGCGGCGGCGGCCAGCGGGCGCCCGGTGGCCTGGACGGCGGCCCAGACGGCCTCCACGCCGGCGATGGTGCGCAGGTCGGCCCGGACCTCCTGGACCGTCGTCCCGGACTCCCGGAGCTGCGCGGCCGCGGGGGTCAGCTCGGCGTCCTCGGCGTTGACGACGAGGTCGAAGCCGGCGCCGGCGAACTGGCGGGCCAGTTCGAGGCCGATCCCGCTGGAGGCTCCGGTCACGAGGGCGAGGGGGCGCGGTTCCGTCATGGCCCTCCCCTACCCGGGTCGTCGCAGGCCACGCGTCAGCCGTCGCCGACCGCGCTGTCCCTGACCAGCTCCGCGGCCACCGCCCGCAGGTCCCCGGTCGCCTGCCAGGTCCGCCGCTGCCGGGCCGCCGAGGTCCCCCGCCGCTCCAGCCGGACCAGCAGCCGCGCGACCTCGTCCTCCTCGTCGTGGACCCGGAGGTCGTCGGCGAGCTCGGCGAGCAGCCGGTCGACGGCGGTCCGCGCCGGCACCGGCTCACCGCGGACCGGGTCGTAGAGCTCCCCGCCGAGGCCGTCCTTCGCCGCCCGCCAGCGGGCCGCGCGCAGCAGCTCGGGCCGCACCTCGGGCACCGGCTCGCCGCGCTCGGTCCGGCCGGCGAGCACGCGCACGAGCGAGCGGGCGAGGGCGGCGTGCAGGACGGCGTCGTCGAGCGCGGTGCACACGTCGGCGAGCCGGAACTCGACCGTGGGATAGCGGGTCGAGGGGCGCAGGTCCCAGTAGAGGTGCCGGGCGTCGCTGATGACGCCCCCGCGCACCAGGGCGTCGACGACCGCGCGGTAGCGGTCCGCGCTGCCGAGGTGCTCGGGCGGCCCGGCGTTGGGCCAGCGCGACCACCACGGCGTGCGGAAGCTGTCGTATCCGGTGTCGTCGCCGTCGTGGAACGGCGAGCTGCCGGTCATGGCCAGCAGCACCGGCAGGTAGGGCCGCGCGCGGTCCATCACGGCCACGGCCGTCTCCAGGTCCGGGACGCCGACGTGCACGTGGCAGCCGCAGATGTCCTGCTGGCGGGCGAGGACCGCCCAGCGGGCCACCATCTCGTCGTACCGCCGGTCGGGCGTGATCGGCTGGTCGCGCCAGGAGCCGAACGGGTGCGTGGAGGCGGCCAGGACCGCCAGCCCACCGCGGGCCGCCGCAGCCGCGACCTCGGTGCGCGTGGTGACCAGCGCGGCGCGCAGCTCGGCGAGGGTCGTGCACACGCCGGTCGCCGTCTCCAGCTGGGTCGTCGCGATCTCGGCGTGGACGTGCGCGCCCGCGGTGCCGGCGAGGGCCGCGGCGGCGACCTCCGGCGCCGGGGTCAGCGCGAGGGTCGCCGGGTCGACGAGGTGGAACTCCTCCTCCACGCCCAGCGTGTCCCCGGCCGCCGGGGACGGCGGCGAGCCGGCGGGTCCGGTCACGGCTCGGCGAACCAGGCGAAGCCGAGGCCGGGGACGACCAGGCGGCCGTCGCGGACGTCGAGGGGGCCGTCGCTGCCGTGCACCAGCGGGAAGGTGCCGAAGCCGGTGACGGTGTCGGCGTCCACCTCCTGCGGCTCGGGGCTGACGTTGGCCAGCCCCACGAAGGTGCCGCTGCGCGGGTGCCGCCGCGACCAGGCCAGCACCGCGTCGCTGCCGGCGTCCAGGAGCACCGACTCGACACCGCCGCGCAGCGCCAGGACCGACCGGCGCACCTCCCCCAGCCGCCGGATCCGCGCGAACACCCGGCCCTCGAGCGTGGTGGGGTCGCCCCGGCGGGCCGCGGCGGCCCAGTCCATCGGCGGCCGGTGCATCCAGCGGTTGTCCGGTGCCCGCTCGGGGTCGGCGAGGTAGCCGGTGTCGTTGCGCAGGGCCAGCTCGTCGCCCATGTACAGCAGCGGGATCCCGCCGAAGCCGTAGACCACCGAGTACAGCAGCACCAGCCGCCGGATCCCGGCCTCCAGGGCCTCGTCGTCCCCGTCGGCCAGGGCCTGCTCGATGCCGCACAGCGAGGCTGCGGAGCCGGAGATCCGCGCGTCGCCGGTGACCTCGTTCTCCTGGAACAGCGCCCCGCGGGCGAAGGAGCCGGGAAACCGGCCGGAGTAGAAGTCGTTGAGGAACCGCCGGTGGGCGAACCCGTCGAGGCCGGCGGCCGCGGCGTCCTCGTCGGTCACCGCCCAGCCGATGTCGTCGTGGCCGCGCACGTAGGTGACCCAGGTGGAGCTGGGCGGGATCGGCCGCATCCGGCCCAGCGCGGCCCGGGCCAGCCGGACGTCCCGGGTGGCGAGGCTGCTCCACAGCAGCACCATGAGCGAGTTGTGGTAGGCCAGCTCGCACTCGGGCCGGAAGCGGTCGTGCCCACCGAGGTAGGGCACCAGGTCGTCGGGCGACACGATCGCCTCGGCCTTGAAGACGACGCCGGGGGCGGCCAGCCGGGTCAGCGCGTGCAGCAGCTGCAGCAGCGAGTGGGTCTCCGGCAGGTTCTGGCACGAGGTGCCCAGCCGCTTCCACATGAACGGGACGGCGTCCATGCGGAAGACGTCGACCCCGCGGTTGGCCAGCCAGGTGATCTCGCCGAGCATCGCCAGGGCGACCTCGGGGTTCGAGTAGTCGAGGTCCCACTGGTAGGGCCAGAACGTCGTCCAGACCCAGCCGCCCGCACCGCCGCAGGCCTCGGGCACCCAGCTGAACGACCCCGGCGCCCGGTCCGGGAAGACCTCCGGGATGGTCGCGTCGTAGGCGTCGGGCAGCGTGCGGTCGGGGAAGGCGGTGTAGAAGCCGGCGCGGTCGGGGTCGCCGGCCAGCCAGCCCTGGGCCCAGGGGTGCTCCCGCGCGGTGTGGTTGAGCACGAGGTCGATGCACAGGCCCATGTCCCGCTCGTGCAGCGCGGCGGCGACCCGCTCCAGGTCGGCCATCGTGCCCAGCCGGGGGTCCACGGCGCGGTAGTCGGCCACCGCGTACCCGCCGTCGTTCTCACCGGGTCGGGGTCGCAGCAGCGGCATGAGGTGCAGGTAGGTGGTGCCCAGCTCGGCGAGGTGGTCGAGGTGGTCGGGCAGCCGGTCGAGGGTGCCGCAGAAGCGGTCGACGTAGCAGACGTAGCCCTGCACCCGCGCCCGCTGGAACCACCCCGGGTCGATCTCCCGGCGGCGGTCGGTGCGCCGCAGCTGCTCGGGTCGCTCGGCCGCGGCGGCCAGGACGACGCGCAGCGCCCGCTCGTACAGGTCGTCGGCGGCGTCCCCGTAGAGCTCCGCGAGCGGCTCCCCGACGTCGAACACGGCGAGGTCGGCGCGGGCGAGGAAGGCGTCGCCCTCGGCCTCCCCGAGCGCGGCGACCGCCTCCTTCGCCACCCGCGGCCGCAGTGCAGCCCAGGACCGTGCCGCCGCCGCCCTGCGGTCGGCCGCCGAGACCGTCATCGGCCCAGTATCGGGGCGGTGTTCGCCCACGGCATGACGCCCGCCACAGCGGCGCCGGGAGGGGTTCACTGGTGCCTGTAAGCGTGTAATCGAGGAGGTCTGCCATGAGCCTGCTCCCGAGCTCGTCCGCCGAGGGCTCCACGGACGGCGTCGCGCTGGACGCCTACTCCCGCGTCGTCACCGCCGTCGCGGCCGAGCTGACCCCGCACGTGGCCGCGCTGCAGGTCACCAGCGGGGGTGCGGGCTCAGCGGTCGTCGTCCCCGGCGACGGGCTGATGCTGACCAACGCGCACGTCGTCGGCCGGGCCCGCCGCGGCCGCGCCGTCTTCAGCGACGGCAGCGAGGCCGACGTCGACGTCGTGGGTGCCGACCCCCTGTCGGACCTCGCGGTCGTCCGTGCGCACTCGGCGACGCCCCCGCCGGCGGAGCTCGGGGACGCCGCCGGGCTCCGCGTGGGCCAGCTGGTCGTCGCGGTGGGCAACCCGCTGGGCCTGGCCGGCTCGGTCACCGCCGGCGTGGTCAGTGGACTGGGCCGCTCCCTGCCCACCCGCGACGGCCGGACGGCACGGGTGGTCGAGGACGTCATCCAGACCGACGCGGCGCTCAACCCGGGCAACTCCGGCGGGGCGCTGGCCGACTCCGCCGGCCGGGTCGTCGGCATCAACACCGCCGTCGCCGGCTGGGGGCTGGGGCTGGCGGTGCCGATCAACGACACGACCCGGCGGATCGTCGCCGCGCTGACCGAGGACGGCCGGGTGCGCCGCGCGTTCCTGGGGCTGGTGAGCACCCCCGCTCCCCTGCCGGCACCCCTGGCGGAGCGCACCGGTCGCCGGCGGGGACTGCGGGTCGTCGACGTCGTCCCGGGCTCGCCGGCCGACCGGGCCGGGCTCAAGGCCGGGGACCTGGTGCTCGAGGCCGGACGGCGGCCGGTCGCCGAGGCGCAGAGCCTGCAGCGGTTGCTGTTCGACGAGGCGATCGGCCGGTCCCTGCCGGTGACCGTGTACCGGCGGGGCGCGATGGTCGACGTCATCACGGTGCCCACGGAGCTGACCGGCGGGTGAGCGCCTCCCCCGATGGGGGGCGGGCCGTTCCGCTCCACTCCAGAGCGTCATCGGCCCGGTCGATGCTGTCCGCGATCGACGCGGACACGACGGGGGCACAGGTGGGCGGGGACCGGCCGACGGGCATCGCGCTGCTGGCGTTGCTGTACGCGGTCAGCGGGGCCCTCTGCGTCGTCGGGGCGCTCAACCCGATGTCGCCGGACACCCCCGTGGGACTCACCTGGGTGCTGGCCGCCGTCGGCCTCGTCGGTGGAGCGCTGCTGTGGTGGCGCCGGGCCCGGCTCGGCGACCGGTCGGTGCACGCCGCGGTCGCGCTGGTGTCGACGCTGGTCGCCGTCCTCGCGTGGCGGTCGGCCACCGCCGTCGGCATCGTCGGCCTCGGCCCGTGCATGGTCGCGGCCGGCCTGTTCTGCGCCCACTACCTCGGCTCCCGCGCCGCCCGCCTGCAGGTCGCGTACCTGGTCGCGGCGACCACCGCCGGCGCGGTCGCCGCGACGCCGTCGGGGTTCGCCGTGCCGTGGCTGACCATGACGGTGACCGTCGTGGCCGTCGCCGAGGCGCAGGTCCGCATCGCCGGCCAGCTGCACCGCGCCGCCGGCACCGACCCGCTCACCGGGCTGGCCAACCGGCGCGCCTGGGAGGCCGACGCGGCCCGCAGCCTCGCCCACGCCCAGCGCACCGGCGAGCCCCTGACCGTGGCGGTCATCGACCTCGACGGGTTCAAGGCCGTCAACGACCAGGAGGGCCACGGCGCCGGCGACGCCCTCCTGCAGTCCCTGGCCCGGGCGTGGAGCTCCGAGCTGCGGATGGCCGACCTGCTCGGCCGCCACGGCGGTGACGAGTTCGTCCTGTGCCTGCCCAACACCGACGCGTCCCACGCCGGGGAGCTGCTGACCCGGCTGCGGGCCAGCCACGCGGCGTCCTGGTCGGCGGGGACCGCCACCGCCCGGCCCGGCGACGGGCTCACCGACCTGGTCGTGCGCGCCGACGCCGAGCTGTACCGGGACAAGCGCCGCCGCCGGAACCGCCGCACCGCGTGACGACAGCCGCGGGAGCATCGCAGCGAGCGCCGGCGAGCGAGGAGCGGACCGCGGCGCGGAGTCGCGCCCGCGCCGTCGCGTGAAGAAGGCCCCCTCCCCCCACCACTCGCAGGCTCGCGGCGGGCCCCTGCAGGGGGGGCCGGACGCGGGCCGTCTGCCCCTTTCCGCGGCCCCGCCTCGGGCGCAGGGTGGCCGCGTCGGTCAGGGGAGGTCGCCATGGGGTCGGTCGTGGTGTGCGGCGGCGGGGTCATCGGGCTGTCCGCCGCGATGATGCTGGCGCGGGACGGGCACGAGGTCACCGTGCTGGAGGCCGATCCGGACGGCGCGCCGACGACGGCGACCGAGGCCTGGGCGTCGTGGCGGCGCACGGGGGTCGCGCAGTTCCGGCAGCCGCACAACCTCTTCGCCCGCTTCCGCGAGGTCGCCGACGCCGAGCTCCCAGGGCTCACCGACCGGCTGGTCGCGGCCGGGTGCACGTGGGTGGACTACCTCCAGGCGATGCCGCCGTCCGTCTCCGACCGCTCCCCCCGTCCCGACGACGACCGCATCCGCTTCGTCACCGGGCGCCGGCCGGTGACCGAGTCCGTGGTCGCCGCCGCGGCCGCGGAGGTGCCCGGTTCGACGGTGCGCAGCGGCGTCCGTGTGGCGGCGCTGCTCCCCGGGCCGTCGGCGCTGCCCGGCGTCCCGCACGTGCGCGGCGTGCGGACGGCGACCGGCGAGGAGATCCCGGCCGACCTGGTCGTGGACGCGACCGGCCGGCGCACGCGCAGCGGCGACTGGCTGGCCGGCCTGCACGCCCGGCCGCCGGAGGTGAACCGCGAGGACAGCGGGTTCGTCTACTACACGCGGTACTTCACCGGCCGACAGCCGCGGCAGCGCGGCCGCGCGCTGGCCCCCATCGGCAGCTTCTCGATCCTGACCCTGATCGGCGACAACGACACCTGGTCGGTGACCGTCTTCGGGCCCAGCGCGGACACGGCCCTCAAGGCGGTGCGCGATCCCGAGGTGTTCACCCGGGTGGTGGCCGCCTGCCCGCTGCAGGCGCACTGGCTGGACGGCCGGCCGATCACCGACGTGCTGGCGATGGCGGGCGTGCTGGACTGCGCGCACCGGTTCGTCGTCGACGGGGAGCCGGTCGTCACCGGGTTCGTCCCGGTCGGGGACGCGTGGGCGTGCACCAACCCCTCGGCGGGGCGGGGCATCTCGATCGGCGCCGTCCACGCGCAGCTGCTGCGGCGGGTGGTCGCCGAGCACCTCGACGCCCCCGGCCGGCTGGCCCGTGAGTTCCACGACGCCACCGAGCGCGAGGTGGCGCCCTTCTACCGCGACCAGCTCACCGCCGACCGGGCGCGTCTCGCCGAGATGGAGGCCATCCGGTCCGGCGCCGAGCCCCCGCCGCCCGACCCGGCGCAGGCCCGGTTCCTGGCCGCGGCGATGCACGACGCCGACATCTTCCGCGCCCTGATCGAGACGGTCACCTGCCTGGCCCGGCCCGCCGACGTGCTGGCCCGCCCGGGGGTGCGCGAGCGGATCGAGGCCGCGGCGGACGGCGCACCCCCACCGACGCCCGGGCCCGACCGCCGGCAGTTGCTCGACCTGCTCGCCGGGTGAAGGACCCCCTGCCCCCAGCGTTCGCGAGCTCGCGGCGGGGGCAGGGGGCCGCCGTTCAGCCGGTGCGGGACTCGCGGTCGTAGTTCCGGCCGAGGAACTCCGGCACGCGCGCCCACCGGAACGCGAAGACCATCACCAGCAGGGTCGCGACGTAGGGCACGACGAGCAGCACCTGGCTGGGGACGTCGATGCCGGACACCTCGGCCCGCAGCGCGATGACGTCCATCGCGGCGAAGAACAGCGCGCCCAGCGCGATGAACTGCGGCCGCCACCCGCCGAAGAACGTCAGCGCGATCGCCAGCCACCCCCGGCCGCCGACGATGGTGTCGGTGTAGGTGCCGGTGTAGACCAGCGGCAGGAAGGCACCGGCGACCGCCATCAGCGCACCGCCGACGGTCGTCGTCCAGAGGCGGGCGCCGGCCACGCGGATGCCGAGGCTGTCCGCGGCCTTGGGGTTCTCGCCCACCGAGCGCAGGTCCAGCCCCGCCCGCGTGCGGTAGAGGAAGAACCACAGGCCCGCGGCCAGGAGCAGGGCGAGGTACACGAGCAGGTTGTGGGAGAACAGCGCCACGCCCAGGACCGGGATGTCGCTGAGCAGCGGGATCTCCAGCCGGGGCAGCGTGTCGACCCGGGGTGTGGTGGCCGCCTGCCCGACGACGACGCGGTACAGCAACCCGGCCAGGCCGGTCGCGGCGAAGAACAGCGCCAGGCCCACGACGAACTGGTCCAGCCGCAGGGCCGTGGTCGCCCACCCCAGGGCCAGGCCGAACACCGCGCCGATCCCGGCCGCGAGCAGCACGCCGAGCGTGTTGCTGCCCGTTCCGTAGCTGACGAGGAAGCCCACGGCGGCGCCGAGCAGCATGACGCCCTCCTGCGACACGCTGAAGACGCCGGCCAGCCCGCCGAGCATCGTGCCGAGCGAGGCCAGCAGGTACGGCACCATCGCGATCACCGTGAGCTGGGCCAGGGCCGCGAACTCGGTCATGCCACCCTCCTCGCCAGCCGCGCCGCGATCACGTCGGAGAGCAGCAGGAAGATCAGGATCAGCGCCTCGATGATCAGCACCATCTCCGCCGGCACGCCGACGGTGCGCTGCATCGAGCTGGCGCCGACCTCGAGGATCGCGATGCCGAAGGCGACCACCGGGACCCACAGGGCGCTGCCGCGGGCGATCAGGCCGACGATGATGCCCAGCAGCAGGAAGTTGGACTGCATGCCCTCGATGGCCCGCGCGTGCACCCCGCCGACCTCGAGCGCGCCGGCGAGCCCGCCCAGCGCGCCGCCCACGACGAGCGCGAGCACCGCGATCCGCTCCACCCGGATGCCGTTGATCGCGGCCGCCCGGGGGTTGACGCCCGAGGCCCGCAGCTCGAAGCCGGCCGCGGTGCGGCGGGTCACCACGATCGTGGCCAGCGCCACCAGGGCGGCCAGCACGATCCCGGCGTGCACACCGGGCGGCCCGCCGAGCTCGGGCAGCTGCGCGCCCTCGCCGACCCGCTGGGTGGCCGCGACGCCGGCCGCGGGGTCCGGCCACACCTCCGTCGCGGCGTAGTCGAGGACCTGGAACGAGACGAAGTTGAGCAGGACCGTGCTGAGGATCTCGTTGACCCGGAACCGGCCCATGAGCAGCGCCGCGATCCCCGCCCAGACCGCCCCCGCGAGGACGCCGGCGACGACCACCAGAGGCAGCAGCGCGGCGGCGGGGAGGTCCGCGTAGACGATGCCCACCCCGGCCGCCGCCGTCGCACCGACGAGCAGCTGGCCCTCGCCGCCGATGTTGAACCGGCCCACGGCCAGCGGGATGGTGAACCCCAGCGCCAGCAGGGTCAGCGGCACCCACTTCGTCAGCGTCTCGGTGAACCCGAAGGGCGTCCGGAACGACGTGGTGAGGATCGTCCGGAACGCCTGGAACGGGTCGTAGCCGAGTGCCGCGATCACGATCCCCGAGACGACGAAGGCCAGCACCAGCGCGAGGACGTAGGGCAGCAGTCCGCGCAGCAGCCGGACGCCGACCCGGGAGCCGGACGGCGCCGCCACCTCCGGTTCGCTGAGGACGGGGGCGCTCATGCGGACTCCCGGACGCCGGCCATCAGCCGGCCGAGCTCGTAGACGTCGTAGTGGCCGCGACCGCGCTCCCCGACGAACGTGCCGGAGTAGAGCACGACCACCCGGTCGGCCAGCAGGCTCAGCTCGTCGAGGTCCTCGGACACGAGGACGACCGCGCATCCGCGGTCGCGGGCCTCGTGCACGCGGTCGTAGACGAACCGGGTGGACCGCAGGTCGAGGCCGCGGGTGGGGTTCTGCAGCACCAGGACCGACGGCTCCCGGTCGAAGGCGCGGGCCAGCACCAGGCGCTGGATGTTGCCGCCGGACAGGTTGCCGGCCGGCGCGTCGGGCCCCGGCGTCTTGATCGTGTAGCGGTCGATCGTCGCGCGGGCGTGCTCGCGGACCCGCCGCCAGTCCAGCAGGCCGGCCCGGTGGTACGCGGCGTCGTGCTGCGCGCCGAGGAGCAGGTTCTCGGTCACCGAGGCCGCGCCGAGGATGCCGTCGCGGTGCCGGTCCTCGGGCACGTAGGCGACGCCGGCCGACAGCCAGCGGCGGGTCTGCTGCCCGGCCAGCTCGGATCCGTCGACGCGGACGCTGCCCGCCCGCACCTCCCGCACTCCGGCCAGCGCCTCGGCGAGCTCCACCTGGCCGTTGCCCGCCACTCCGGCGACCCCGAGGACCTCGCCGGCCGCCACGGCCAGGTCCAGCCCGTGCAGGGCCGGGACGCCGTGGTCGTTGTGCACCACCAGGCCCGCGACGGCCAGCCGGGCCTCCCGGGACGCGATCCCCGCGGCCGCGGACCGGACCGTGGGCGCGGTCCCCTCCCCCGCCGCGGTCTCCACCTCCGCCGCCGCCTCCCCGGGCGCGGTCGGCTCCTCCGGCGCCGTCTCGCCGACCGCGCCGACGCCGAGCGCGGCGGCGACCTCCGAGGTCGGCTCGGCGGCCAGCTCCCCCACCATGAGCGAGGCGAGCCCGGTCGCGTCGGTCGCCGCCCGCTCCACGGTGGTGATCCGGCGGCCGTCGCGCATGACCGAGATGCGGTCGCAGATCGCCAGGACCTCGCGGACCTTGTGCGAGATGAACACGACGCTGGTGCCCTCGGCGACGATGCCGCGCAGCGAGGCGAACAGTCCGTCGACCTCCTGCGGGGTGAGGTTCGTCGTCGGCTCGTCGAGGACGAGGATCCGCGCGCCGCGGTAGAGCACCTTGAGGATCTCGACCCGCTGCCGGGCGCCCACCGAGAGCCGGTCGGTCCGGGCGCGCGGGTCGACGGCGAGGCCGAACCGGTCGGAGAGCTCGGTGATCCGCCGCGCGGCGTTGCGCAGGCCGCCCGAGGACCCGCTGGTGCCCAGCACGACGTTCTCGACCACCGAGTAGGTCGACACCTGCAGCAGGTGCTGGTGCACCATGCCGATCCCGAGCTCGATCGCGTCCCGGGGCGAGCGGACGTGCACCTCGCGGCCGTCCACCCGGATCTCGCCGGCATCGGGCCGGTAGAGGCCGTAGAGGACGTTCATCAGCGTCGTCTTGCCGGCGCCGTTGCCCCCGACCAGCCCGTGCACCTCGGCGGCGGCCAGCTCGAAGTCGGCGTCATCCAGAGCGCGCACCGGCCCGAAGGACTTGCTGACCCCGGCCATGGTCAGCGGCCGGGCCGGCCCCGGGTCGGGCCCCGGGGCCGGCTGGGGGACGGCCGTCGTGCTCACTCGACCGGCGTGACGTCGCGCTCGACCTCGACCTCGCCGGACCGCAGCTGCTCGACCACCTGGTCCACCTGGTCGACGACGGCCTGGTCGACGTTGGTCGGGGCCTGCAGGGAGATGCCCTGCTCGTAGCTCATCCCGAGGTAGCCGCCGGTGTCGCCGTCCGCCACGGAGGTGAGGATCTCGTCGACCACCACGGAGAAGTCGTAGAGCACCGAGGTCAGGTAGTGCTCCGGCGCGAGGTTGGACTTGTCGGTGTACTTCGCCGTCATCAGCACGCCGGCCGGCGCGTCGGCCACGCCCTCGAAGGCGCCGACCGCGCCGAGGTTGAGCGAGGTGAGGACGACGTCGTTGCCGTCGGCGAGCAACTGGCTGGTGAACTGCTGGGCGCGGGTGGGGTCGTTGAAGTCGCCCGTCCAGACCGGGGTGAGCGTCGCCGAGGAGCCGGTGTCGGCGAGCGCCTGCTCGACGGCGTGCACCTCCGAGTAGGAGAAGGGCAGGGTCACCCCGCCCAGGTACGCGATCCGGCCGCTCTGGCTCGCCGCCGAGGCGAGCACGCCCAGTGGGTAGAAGGCCAGGTGGAAGTTGCGGTCGAGCACCCACACGTTGTCCGGGACCTCGGCCGGCTGGGTGTCCTGCTCGGCGATGAACACGACGTCCGGCGCCTCCTGGGCGACCGCGACGGTGGCGTCGTAGAACTGGCTGCCGTGGGTCCAGATGACGGTGTAGCCGTCGGCCACGTACTCCCGCAGCACCCGCTCGGCGTCGGGCACCTGGACGCTCTCGGAGTAGGTGGTCTCCGCACCGTGCTGCTCCTCGGCGGCCTGGAGGGCCTCGAGCCCGAGGAAGGTGTAGTCGGCGTCGGTCGTGGTGCCGGAGAAGACGGCGGCGATGCGGGGGGCCTCGCCCCCTCCACCGGAGCCGCCTCCGGTCCCCTCGTCCCCGCCACCGCCACAGGCGGCGAGGGCCACGGTCATCGCTGCGAGGAGCGCGCTGGTGCGGAGTCGGGCGGATCGCATGGCGGGCACCATCCTCGGTTCGGCCGTCGAGTCCGCCCACGTCTACCGCTGCGCCCAGGTCGGCTCCGAGACCCCGCGCGGCACCGCAACGCAATCGAGATGTGGCCCGCGACCGATCACGGGCGGCGCCAGTCGTCGGACTCGAGGTGGGACCCCGCCATCGGGCCCATCTGCAGCATGCCGCCGTCCACCGGCCAGGACGCGCCGGTGACGTAGGCGGCCGCCGGGGAGGCGAGGAACGCCACGACCGCGGCCACCTCACGGGCGTCCCCGGGACGGCGCAGCGGGACGCCGGGCCGCTCGTGCCCCGGCGCGGTCGGGTCCTCGTCCTCCTGGCCGGTCATCGGCGTGGCGATCTCGCCGGGAGCGACGGCGTTCACCGTGATGCCGTGCTCGGCCAGCTCGATCGCGGCGACGCGGGTGAGCAGCCCCAGGCCGCCCTTGGCCGCGCAGTAGGCCGCCGCACCCACGCGGGGCTGGTGCTCGTGGACGCTGGTGACGTTGACGATCCGGCCGCCGCGGCCGGCGGCCACCATGCGCCGCGCCGCCTTCTGCAGGCACAGGAACGCGCCGTCGAGGTCGGTGGCCAGCACCTCCCGCCAGGTGGCGAAGCCGGTGTCGAGGATCGTGCTCATGTGGCCGGTGCCGGCGTCGTTGACCAGGACGTCGACCCCGCCCAGCGCCTCGGCCAGGTCGTCGACCACGTCTGCGGCCTCCGGCAGGCGGGTCAGGTCCAGCTGCCGGACCTCGGCCCGCCGGCCGAGCGCGCGGACCTCGTCGGCGGTGGACTCGGCTCCCTCGCGGTCGCGGTGCCAGGTGATCCCGACGTCGCAGCCGGTCTCCGCGAGGGCGACGGCGGTCGCCTTCCCGATGCCGGAGTCCGAGCCGGTGACGAGGGCGATGCGGGGGGCGCTCTGGGTCATGGCCCGACGCTATGGCGGGCCGCCCGGCAGTGCAGGGCCATGCGCTCAGGCCGCGGCGTCGAGGCGCTCGTCGAGCAGCGCGTCGACCGCGGCCACCGCCTCGGCCACGCGCCGGTCGTTCTCCCCGGACGGGCAGTGCGCCCATGCGCTGCGGGCCACGCCGAGCGCGATGTAGGCGACGGCGATCTCCAGGTCGAGGGTGTCGATGCTGGTGACGGTGCGGGTCATCGTGACCTCCGAGAGCGGGTACCTCTCCTGATGACCCGCACGCTAGGCCGGGGGTACGACGGTTCCGGCCCGCGTGAAGCGGTCCGCCCAGTCGCGCAGCACGTCGACGAACTCCGGCGGGGAGAGCACGGTGAACTCGGCGCCGAGCGAGCCGAGGGCGAACGCCGGCCAGTCCATCGAGTCGGTCTCCATCCGCACGCGGCTGCGCTCGGCGCCGTCCGCCTCGACGGTGGCCCACCGGCCGAGGCGCTGCCGCACCCGCCCCGCCGGCGCCTCGACCACCGCCTCCACCGTCCGCGTCCCGGTCGGCGCCCCGAGCCCGGCCCGGACGAAGGCCACGGCGTCCTCGGCCGGGAGCCGCCGCGGGGCGAACCGCGCGCCGGTGGACCGCGGCCGGTCCATGCGGTCGAGGCGGAAGCTGCGCCAGTCCCCGCGGGTGAGGTCGTAGGCGACGAGGTACCAGCGGCGGCCGAGGGCGACCAGGCGGTGCGGGTCGACCTCCCGCTCGGTCGCCGTCCCGTCGGCGGCGGTGTACGCGAAGGCCAGTCGCTCGGTGTCGCGGCAGGCTTGGGCGACGGCGGTCAGGGTCAGCGGCTCGACGACGTCCCGGCTGCCGGGCCACGGCGCCGGCTCGGTGACCGCGCGCAGCGCCTCCACCCGGCGGCGCAGCCGCGGCGGCATGACCTGCACCACCTTGGCCAGCACCCGCACCGACGACTCCGCCGTCCCCGCGACCGCGCTCTGCGCCGCGGCCTGCAGTCCGACCGTCAGCGCGACCGCCTCCTCGTCGTCCAGGACCAGCGGCGGCAGGGCCGCGCCCGGCGCGAGCTGGTAGCCGCCGTCCACCCCGCGCTGGGCCTCGACCGGGTACCCGAGGTCGCGCAGCCGGTCGACGTCCCGGCGGAGGGTGCGGATCGAGACGCCCAGCCGGTCGGCCAGGTCGGCGCCGGCCCAGTACCGGCGCTGCTGCAGCAGCGAGAGCAGTCGGAGGGTGCGCCCACCGGGGTCGGTCACGTCTCCGATCCTCCTGCCATTGAGGTCATCATGTGGCACTTGCGTTCTCTAGCGTGGACCTCGACCGGTTCCACCGACGAGGAGGACGACGATGACCAGCACGACGAGCACCGTGACCGGCGAGCGGGCGGACCTGCTGGAGGCACTGGCCGCGCACCGGCACTTCCTGCGGTTCACCGTGCAGGGCCTCACCGACGAGCAGGCCCGGCAGCGGACGACGGCCAGCGAGCTCACCCTGGGCGGCCTGGTCAAGCACGTGGCCTCGCAGGAGGCCGGCTGGGTGCGGTTCGTCCTCGAGGGCCCGGACTCGATGCCCGGCCCGGACGACCCCGAGCAGATGGCGAGGTGGGCCGAGGAGTTCCGGATGGGCCCGGACGAGACGCTGGAGGGCGTCCTCGCCCGCTACGAGGAGGTGGCCCGCCGCACCGACGAGCTGGTGCGCACGCTGCCCGACCTGGACGCCTCGCACCCGCTGCCCGAGGCGCCGTGGTTCGAGCCCGGTGCGCGCCGGTCGGCCCGTCGGGTGTTCCTGCACATCATCGCCGAGACCGCCCAGCACGCCGGGCACGCCGACATCCTGCGGGAGTCCCTCGACGGCCAGAAGACGATGGGCTGACCGCCGTGATCATGGCGCTGAGACCACTGCGCCGGCACCCGGCGTGGCCACGGCGCCGTGATCACCGGGGCGGGTCGTCGCGGACGGCGGCGACGACCTCCTCCAGCGCGGCCAGGCTGTGCCCGCTCACGAACGCGTCGCACAGGGGCAGCGCCGCGGCCATCCCGCCGACCAGCGGCGCGTAGCCGGGCGCGGCCTTGCGCGGGTTCACCCAGACGATCCGGGAGACCAGCCGGCGCAGCCGCCGCATCGCCTCGGCGACGTCGGCGGGGTCGTCGGTGGCCCAGCCGTCGGAGAGGACGACGACGACTGCCCCGCGGGCCATCCCTCGGCGGCCGTGCGCGGCCACGAAGTCGCCGATGCCCGCGGCCAGCCGGGTGCCGCCGGCCCAGTCCGAGTCGGTGGCACCGGCCCGGGCCAGCGCCTGGTCCGGGTCGCGGACCGCGAGCTGCCGGGTGAGCCGGGTCAGCCGGGTGGAGAAGACGAACGCCTCCGCCCGCGCCCCGGCCACCGCGCCCTGCAGCAGCGAGAGGTAGACGCGGGTGTAGGGCTCCATCGACCCGGAGACGTCGCACAGGAGCACCAGCCGCCGCGGCTGCGTCCGGCGGGCGGCGTGCACCAGCCGCACCGGGTCGCCGCCGGCGCGCTGCGCGGCCCGCACCGTGCGCCGCAGGTCTAGCCGGTCGGCGCGACGCCGGGTCGGCCGGGTGCGCCGGCTGCGCCGCTCGGGGGTGCTGAGCACCAGCCGGCGGACCAGGTCGCGCACCCCGGCCAGCTCGTCGGACGTGAGCTCGGCGAAGGACGTGTGCCGCAGCCGCTCCTCGGGCGAGGCTGTGGCGAGGACGACGTCCCGCTCGCCGCCCGTGCCGTCCCCGGGGAGCGCGACCCCGGCACCTGTCGGCCCCTCGGCGGGCGGACGGCGGTCGGGCGGGGCCGGCCGCACCCGCGGCTCGGCCCCCACGGGCGGCGGCGCGGTCGGGTCCCCGCGGGAGTCGGCGGGGTCGAGGCGGCCCTCGAAGACGGCGGAGAACACCGCGTCGAACAGCGGCAGCTGGGCCCGGTCGGTCACCAGCGCGACCCGGCAGGTCCAGTACAGCGCGGCGCGGTCGACCGGCGGCACCAGCTGCAGCGCCCGCGCCAGCCCCGCGGCCCGCTCGGGCGTGGTGGGCAACCCAGCCTCGTGCAGCGCGGTGGTCAGTCCGACGGCGAGCGGACCGGGCGCGACCGGCGGCAGGTCAGGCACCGGCCAGCCAGGCCGCACCCCGCCCGCGGGCGAGCTCCTGGTCGTCGCGGTTCTTGAGCACCGAGCCCCAGGTCGCCTCCACCGCGGCCGGCTCCAGCCGGGAGATCCCCAGCACGTCGAGCGCGGCCACCCAGTCGACGACCTCGGCGATGCCCGGGGGCTTGACCAGGTCCAGCGAGCGCAGCCGGCCCACCGCCGCGGCGGCGGAGACGGCCAGCGGCTCGCTGCTGCCCGGCACGCGCCGGCGCACGATCTCGGCGACCCGCTCCGGGGACGGGAAGTCGATCCAGTGGTAGAGGCAGCGCCGGGTGAGCGCGTCGTGCAGGTCGCGGGTCCGGTTCGACGTGAGGACGACGACCGGCGGGTGCGCCGCCCGGACGGTGCCCAGCTCCGGCACGGTCACCGCCGCCTCGGCCAGCACCTCGAGGGTGAACGCCTCGAACTCCGCGTCGGCACGGTCGATCTCGTCGAGCAGCAGCACCGCCGGCCGGGGCCCGGGGTGCTCGATCGCCTGGAGCAGCGGCCGCCGGAGCAGGTACTCCGGCCCGAACAGGTCGTCCTCGGCCAGCGGCGCCCCCGACGCCTCGGCCAGCCGGATGCCGAGCAGCTGGCGCGGGTGGTTCCACTCGTAGAGCGCCTCGGCCGCGTCGATCCCCTCGAAGCACTGCAGCCGGTAGAGCGGGGTGTCGAGCACCCGGGCGAGGGCCTTGGCCGCCTCGGTCTTGCCGACCCCCGGTTCGCCCTCGAGCAGCAGCGGCTGCGGCAGCCGGACGCCGAGGAACAGCGCGGTGGCCAGGCCCGGGTCGGCGAGGTAGTCGACCTCGTCGAGGGCCGCGGTCAGCGCGGCGACGTCCGGCACCCGCTCCCGGACCTCCTCCTCCGCTCCCGCCCGCGCCTCCGCGCGGCCCTCGTGGCCACTCCGGCCGCCCGACGGGCGGCCTTTGTGGCCACAAAGGCCCGACGCGGCGGCGTCAGGGGGCGGGGGCATACCGGGCCGGGTCGGCGAGGAAGGCGGCGCGGCAACCGTCGCAGCAGAAGAACCAGGTCGTCGTCCCGTCGACGGTCGCGTGCGGGGTCGCCTCGACCGCGGCGACGCTCATCCCGCACACGGGGTCGACGGCGCGGGCCGGTGCCGCCGGGGCCACGGGCGGCGGGCCGCTGCGCCCGGCGGTGCGCCGCTCGGCGACCACCTGCGCCCAGACCGACAGCGCGATCTCCGCCGCCGTCCGGGCCCCGAGGTCGAGCCCGGCCGGGGTGCGCACCCGGGACCGCTGCTCGTCGGTCACGTCGAGCGACGCCAGCACCGCCGCGCCGCGGACCCGGCTGGCGACCAGCCCGACGTACGGGACGCCGAGCCGCAGCGCCGCGGTCAGCGCCGGCGCCTCCCCGCGGCCGTGCGAGGCCACGACCAGCGCGGCGTCGTCCGCCGCCGGTGCGGCGTCCTCGCCCGAGGTCAGCTCGACGGCGAACCCGAGCGGACCGCCGAGGGCCGCGAGCGCCTCGGCGACCGGGCTGTCCCCGACGACGAGGACCCGCGGCGCCGGCACCCGCGGCTCGAGGAAGATCTCCACCGAGCCGCCCGACAGGCACGGGTTGGCGACGGTGACCGCACCGTCCTCGGCCGGGCCGGCTTGCGCTCCGGAGACGATCCGCAGCAGCAGCGGCTCGTTGGTCGACAGCGTCATCAGCCCGTACTCGCGCACCGAGGACTCCGCGCAGGTGCCGCCGACGAAGCCGTCGATCACCCCGTCGGAGCGGATCAGCGCGGTGTCCCCGGCGTGCGCGCTGGCCGGCCGCTGCGCGCGCACGACGGTGGCGTGCACGAACGGCACCCGGCTGCGGACCAGCTCGGCCGCCCGCTCAGCGACGGTCATTGCTCTCCTCACGCGGGGCGAATGGGATTCGTGGGCGCGGCCTCGCTGCAGGGGCCCGCCGCGAGCCTGCGAGCGGTGGGGGGGCAGCGGGGTCCTTTCTCAGATCGGCGGGGTCGGCCGGCCCTGCATCGCCGCCCAGACGCGGGCCGGGGTGCACGGCATGTCCACGTGCCGGACGCCGAACGGGGCGAGCGCGTCGACGACGGCGTTGACCACGGCCGGTGGCGACCCGACCGTCGCCGACTCCCCGATCCCCTTGGCACCGATCGGGTGGTGCGGGGACGGCGTGACGGTGTAGCCGGTCGCCCAGTCCGGCACCTCCATCGCGGTGGGGATCAGGTAGTCCATGAACGACCCGCCGAGGCAGTTGCCCTGCTCGTCGAAGCCGATGAACTCCATGAGCGCCATCCCGACACCGTCGGCGAGCCCGCCGTGGATCTGCCCCTCGACGATCATCGGGTTGATCCGGGTGCCGCAGTCGTCCACGGCGGTGAACGTCCGGACGTCCACCTTGCCGGTGCCCGGGTCGACGTCCACCACGCAGACGTAGGCGCCGAACGGGAAGGTGAGGTTGGGCGGGTCGTAGGTGACCTCGGCGTCGAGGTTGCCGTCGACGCCGTCGGGCAGCTCGACGGTGCCGTGCGCGCCGAGCGCGATCTCGGTCATCGTCTTCCCGACGCCCGGGTCACCCGTCACGAAGAAGCGGCCCTTCTCCCATTCCAGGTCCTCCGGCCGGGCCTCGAGCATGGCCGCGGCGATCGCCCGCGCCTTGTCCCGGACCTTCCGCGCGGCCAGGGCCACCGCTCCCCCGCTGACCGGCGTCGAGCGGCTGCCGTAGGTGCCCAGGCCGAACGGCGTCTGGTCGGTGTCGCCGTGGACGACCTCGATGTCCTCCGGCGGGATGCCGAGCTCCTCGGCGACGATCTGCGCGAACGTCGTCTCGTGGCCCTGCCCCTGGGTCTGCACCGACAGCCGGACGACGGCCTTGCCGGTGGGGTGCACCCGCACCTCGGCGCCGTCGGCCATGCCCAGGCCGAGGATGTCCATGTGCTTGCGGGGGCCGGCGCCCACCGTCTCGGTGAAGAAGGAGACGCCGATGCCCATGAGCTCGCCGCGGGCCCGCTTCTCCGCCTGCTCGCGGCGCAGCTCCTCGTAGCCGGCGAGCTCCAGGGCCATGCGCATGGCCGGCTCGTAGTCGCCGGAGTCGTACACCCAGCCGGTCTTGTTCGCGTACGGGAACTGCTCGGGCCGGATGAAGTTGCGCAGCCGCAGCTCCACCGGGTCCATCTCCAGCTCGGCGGCGAGGACGTCGACCATCCGCTCGACCAGGTACACCGCCTCGGTGACGCGGAACGAGCAGGCGTAGGCCACCCCGCCCGGCGCCTTGTTGGTGTAGACGCCGGTGACCGAGCAGTGCGCGGCCTGCAGGTCGTAGCTGCCGGTGAAGATGGAGAAGAAGCCGGCCGGGTACTTGGTCGGCTGGGCGGTGGCGTTGAACGCCCCGTGGTCGGCCAGCACGTTCGTGCGGACGGCGAGGATCCTCCCGTCCCGCGTCGCGGCGACCTCGCCGCGCATGATGTAGTCGCGCGCGAACGAGGTGCTCATGAGGTTCTCGGAGCGGTCCTCGACCCACTTCACCGGCCGGCCGGTCACGATCGAGCCGACGACGGCGAGGATGTAGCCGGGGTAGATCCCGACCTTGTTGCCGAAGCCGCCGCCGATGTCCGGCGACACCACCCGGATCTTGTGCTCCGGGATGCCGGCCACCATCGCGAACAGCGTGCGGTGGGCGTGCGGCGCCTGGCTGGTCTCGTAGAGCGTGAGCTTGCCGTCGACCGGGTCGTAGTCGGCGACCGCCCCGCAGGTCTCCATCGGCGCGGGGTGCACCCGGGGGTAGACGACCTCCTGGCTGACCACGACCTCGGCGGAGGCGAACACCGCATCGGTCGCGGCACGGTCACCGGCCTCCCAGTCGAAGACGTGGTTGTCGGTGCGGCCGGCCAGGTCGTCCCGGATGACCGGCGCGTCGGGGTCCAGCGCCCGGCGGGCGTCGACGAGCGGCGGCAGCTCCTCGTACTCGACGTCGATGAGCTCGAGGGCGTCGCGGGCCGCGTAGCGGTCCTCGGCGACGACGAAGGCGACCTCCTGGCCCTGGAACCGCACCTTGTCGGTGGCCAGCACCGCCTGGACGTCGGAGGACAGGGTCGGCGCCCAGGCGAGGTTCATGCCCTCCAGGTCGCGGCCGGTGACGACCGCGTGCACCTTGGGGTGGGCCAGCGCCTCGGTGGTGTCGATCGAGACGACCCGGGCGTGGGCCAGCGGCGAGCGCAGGATCGCGCCGTGCAGCATCCCGGGCAGCACGATGTCGTCGACGTAGCGCCCGCGGCCGCGGATGAAGCGGGGGTCCTCCTTGCGCTGCACCCGGCCGTAGCCGATGGGCCGGTCGGCCGCGGTCATCGCCGGGTTCGGCTCGCGCTCCTGCGGCAGCGCCGAGCGCTCCTGCACGGTCGTCATGCCGGCACCTCGCTCGGCTCCTCGGGGGCGGACGCGCCGGCCGCGTGCTCCGCGGCCCAGCGCACGGAACGGACGATCGTCGCGTAGCCGGTGCACCGGCAGATCTGGCCGGAGATGGCCTCGCGGATGGTCCCCTCGTCGGGATCGGGGTCCCGGTCGAGCAGCGCGCGGGCGGTCAGCAGCATCCCGGGGGTGCAGAAGCCGCACTGGAGGCCGTGCTCCTCCATGAAGCCCTGCTGCACCGGGTCGAGCGTGGCGCCGTCGGCCAGCCCCTCGACGGTGCGCACCTCGTGCCCGGCGGTCATGACGGCCAGCGCGGTGCACGACTTGACCGGGACGCCGTCGACCAGGACGACGCAGGTGCCGCAGTTGCTGGTGTCGCAGCCCCAGTGCGTGCCGGTGAGCCCGAGCGTCTCGCGCAGGAAGTGCACCAGCAGCAGCCGGGGTTCGACGTCCCGGGTCACCTCGGCCCCGTTGACCGTCATCGTGACCTGCATCGTCAGCCTCCCTGGACGGCGGTGGTCAGCGCGCCGGCCCCGGCGCGTTCGGCGGCCGCGCGCAGCACCCGGCGGGTGAGCTCGTCGGCGAGGTGGCGCTTGTAGTCGACCGGGCCGCGCTGGTCCTCGACCGGGGAGCTGGCCGCGGCGGCGCGGCGGCCGGCCTCGGCGAACACCTCCTCGCTGGGGCGGACGCCGAGCAGCGCCTCGGCGGCGCCGGTGGCGCACCCCTCCAGGCCCAGCGCGGTCAGCCCGATGGCGGCGTCGGCGATCGTGCCGTCGTCGGCGATCACCAGCTGGGCGCCCGCGGCGGCCACCGCCCAGTCGCCCACCCGGCGCTCGACCTTCTCGTAGGCGCTCCCGGCCCGCGGGCGGATCGGGAACCGGAGCTCGGTGATCAGCTCCGTCTGCTCGCAGGCGGTCTCGTAGGGGCCGCGGTGGAGGTCCTCGATGCCGATGACCCGCTCGCCGCCCCGCCCTGCGATGACCACCTGGGCGCGCAGCACGTCGCAGACCGTGGTGAGGTCCTCGGCCGGGTCGGCCTGGCCGAGCGAGCCGCCGATCGTGCCCCGGTTGCGGACGACGGGGTCGGCGATGACCCGCTCGGCGTCGTGCACGATCGGGAACAGCTCCCCGACCAGCGCCGAGTCCAGCAACGTGGCGTGCCGGGTGAGCGCGCCCACCCGCAGCCAGTCGCCGTCCCGGGTGACGTGGTCGAGCTCGGTGAGGTCGTTGATGTCGACCAGCCACTCGGGCCGGGCCAGGCGCAGCTTCATCATCGGCAGCAGGCTGTGCCCGCCGGCGAGCACCCGGGACTCGGGGCCGTGGCGCTCGAGCAGCTCCAGGGCGTCGGCGACGCTGGTGGCGCGCACGTAGTCGAACGGGGCCGGTACCTGCACGGGGACTCCTTCCCGTGGGGTCCTCCCGCTGGGACCCCTGGCGGCGAGGGATCTTGTGACCTGTGCCACAGCGCTGTCAAGATCGCGATAACCGATCCCTTAGGACGGCGGCGGCCATGACGTTCACCCAGCTCCGGGCCTTCGCGCTCGTCGCGGAGCTCGGGTCGCTGCGCGCCGCCGCGGCCGCACTGGGGGTGAGCGAACCCGCGGTCTCCGCGGCGGTCGCGGCCCTGCGGACCGACCTCGGCGACCCGCTGTTCCACCGCACCGGCGGCGGCATCGAGCTGACCGCCGGCGGGAGGGCGCTGGCCGTCCGGGCCCGGGAGCTGGTCCGGATGGCCGACCGCGCCCGGCGGGAGGTGGCCCAGGCGTCGACGTCCGGGCGGCTGCGCGCGCTGGCGACCGCCGCGTGTGCCGAGCACGTGGCCGGGCCGCTCGTGGCCGCCTTCACCCGGCGGGTCCCGCGCACGGAGGTCGACCTCGCGGTCGGGCCGGCCGCCCGCACCGCCGCGGCGCTGGCCGAGGACGAGGCCGACATCGTGCTCGGCGTCCGGCCGGTACCCGCGCCCGGGCAGGCGCTCGACGCGGTGCCGTTCCTGCGCTACCAGCGGGTGCTGGTCGCCGCGCCGGGGCACCCCCTGGCCGGCCGCCACCGGGTCGCCGCGGCCGAGCTGCGCCGGCACGCCTGGCTGGCCGGCCCGGCGGGGATCGAGCCGGGCACCGAGGAACACCGCTGGGCCGAGCGGTCGGGGCCGGCGGCCCTCCTGCAGCGGCTGCCCAGCGAGGCCGACGCCCTGGACGCCGCCCGGGCCGGCGACGGGATGGTGCTCGCCGTCGCGCACGCCGTCCGTGCCGACCTGCGGGCCGGGCGGCTGGTGCGGCTGCCGCTCGAGGGCACGCCGGTGACCGGGATGTGGTGGGCCGGGGTGCCCGGCGCGGGCCGGGCGACGTCGGCCGCGACGGCGCTGCAGCGGTTCCTCACCACGCCGGACGCCACCAGCGCGCTGCTGGCCCGGCCGGCTCCGCGCGACCGGGCGCGCCCCACGGTGCGGGTCGAGCTGTGGAGCCAGGACGCCTGAGCGCCGTCAGCGGGAGGACGGGGTCCCCCATGGCTCCTGGCCCCGTCCCGAGGCTCGCCGCGAGCCTGCAAGCGGGGAGGAGGACGGGGTCCCCCATGGCTCCTGGCCCCGTCCCGAGGCTTGCCGCGAGCCTGCGAGCGGGGAGGAGGACGGGGTCCCCCATGGCTCCTGGCCCCGTCCCGAGGCTTGCCGCGAGCCTGCGAGCGGGGAGGAGGACGGGGTCCTTTCTCAGGCGTCCGGATCCGCCGCGACCCGGTCGGAGGCCCGGCCGCCCTGGACCGACTGCGCGCCGCCGGAGACCCCCTCCGGCGCGGCCGGCCCGGAACCGGTGTCGCCGCCCGCGGTGCCCTCGCCGAGGACGACCTGCCCCTCGGTCATCTCCGGGTCCCCCTCGTGACGCTCGACCGGGGCCTCGCGCGGGGACGTCTCGCCCGGGCGGTCGTGCACCTCCTGCACGGAACGGCCCGCCTCGGCCACCCGGATGGCGTCGGCGACGTCCGCGCCGCTCCGGGAGGAGTCGGGCGCGGTGCCCTCGGTCGGGGATCCCTCGGTCTCGCTCACGGCTGCCTCCGTGTCGTCAGGTGCAGGGTCGTCGGGGCGGGGTGCGCGCAGTCTCGACCCGGGCCGGGGGCCGGGCAAGGGCCTGCTCAGCCGCGCGCCTCCAGCTCGGCCAGGTCGGCCAGCGCCCGGTCCCTGGCCGCGGCGGCCTCGCCGGCCTGGCGCTCGGCGGTGCGGCGGTGCCGCTCGGCCCGCTTGAGCTCCTCGGCGGTCTCGGCGGCCTCCCGCTCGGCGCGGGCCAGCTCGTCGGCCAGCTCCTGGACGCGTGCCTGGAGGTCCGCGCGCCGGGCGTCGAGGTCGTCGACGCGCCGCCGCTCCTCCTCGGCCGCGGCCCGGGACTCCGCGGCGACCGCGGTGGCCTCCTCCGCCGCGCGGCGGGCCTGCTCGAGCTCGCGCCGGCGCCGCTCCTCCTCCGCCCGGCGGGCCTCCTCCTCGCGGCGCCGGGCCTCCTCCTCGCGCTGCCGCCGGCGCTCCGCGGCGTCGGCTCTGCGGGGTCGGGCCGGCTTCTCCGCCCGGTCCGCGCGCGGCGGGGGCACCAGCCGGAGCGCCGGCCGGACGCCCGTGGTGCCCATCCCGCTGTAGGACATCGGCGTGGGCAGCCGCCCGGTCAGCAGCGCCTCGCCCGCCTCCGGGTCGGCGAGCGCCGCGCGCAGCGTGTCCTCCACCTGGGCCTCGACCGAGGTGCTCACCCGGTGCCCCTGTTCTCGGGCGAGCCCGGCGGCCTGCCGGACGAGGGCGGCGAGCAGCTGGGAGCGCTGGCGGTTGAGCGCCCTGAGCTGGTCGCCGGCGAGGTCCTCCTGCGCCGCGCGCAGCAGGCCGCCGAGCTCGACGAGGGACTCGATCTCCGCCCGGTGCGCCCGGACCAGCAGGTTGCACACCCAGGCGGCCAGCGACGGCTTGGGGAGGGCGCCGATCTCCTTGGCCAGCGTCCGGTTCCCGGCGGCCCGCGCGTCGTCCTGGCGCTGCTTGCGGAGGGCGGTGAACTCGTCGGGCGGCACCTCGTAGAGCTCGTCGGCGACCTCGTCGAGTTCCACGGCGCGACCCTGCCACGGACCTCCCGCCGGCGGCGCCTCAGCAGCAGGTCGCGACGCAGCTCCCGTCCTCGCCCGGGACGCAGCAGTCGTCGTCGCCGCCGACGACGGAGAGCTCCCGCTCCGTCCGTCCCTCCAGGTCGGGCCGGTGGTCCCCGGTGACCGTGTAGACCTCCCACGGCTCACCTCCGGGGCCGGTCACCCAGACCTTGTCCTGGACGGCGTAGCAGCAGGTCGTCTCGCCCTCGACGCTCGGAGCCAGGCCCGCCCCGGCCAGCCGGGACGTGGCCGCCGAGACCTCCGCGGTCGAGGCGACCTCGACGCCGAGGTGGTCCATGCGGGTGGGCTCGCCGGCCGCGCCCTCCAGCAGGACCAGCTTCAGCGGGGGCTCGGCGATCGCGAAGTTGGCGTAGCCCGGGCGGCGCTTGGCCGGGGTGGCGTCGAGCAGGCGGGAGTAGAAGTCGACGGCGGCGTCGAGGTCGGCGACGCGCAGGGCGAGCTGGACGCGGGACATGGGACAGCCTCCTCGGGGTCGGGACATCGACGCTTGTCGATGTCTCCCCCAGGTGACACCAGACATCGATGATTGTCAATACGATGGATGTCGCTACGATGGACGCCGATGTCCCGACCGGAGGAGACCCCGATGAGCGACCCCGGCCTCGCGTGCTGCACGCCGCTGACCGGCACCGCGATGTCCGCCGAGCAGGCCGAGCGGGTCGTTCCGCTGCTGAAGGCGCTGGCCGACCCGGTGCGGTTGCGGCTGGTCAGCCTGATCGCGTCCAGCACCGACGGCGAGGCCTGCGTCTGCGACCTCAACGACGCCTTCGACCTGACTCAGGCGACGATCAGCCACCACCTCAAGGTCCTGCACACGGCCGGGCTGCTGGACCGCGAGAAGCGGGGGGTCTGGGTCTACTACGCCGTCCGCCGCGAGGCGCTGGCCGCCGTCGCCGGCCTGTTCGACACCGCGGCGGTCCCGGCGTGAGCGACGCCGTCCGCGAGACTACGGTCGCACCGCCGGAGGCGCCGGTCCTGCAGCGGTTGTCCACCCTCGACCGGTTCCTGCCGGTCTGGATCGTCGTGGCGATGGCCGCCGGCCTGCTGCTCGGCCACTGGCTGCCGGGCCTGGACGACGCGCTGTCGGCGGTGGAGGTCGGCAACGTCAGCCTGCCGATCGCCGTCGGGCTGGTCCTGATGATGTACCCGGTGCTGGCCAGGGTCCGGTACACCGAGCTCGACCGGGTCACCGGCGACCGGCGGCTGATGGCCGCCAGCCTGGTGCTCAACTGGCTCGTCGCGCCGGCGCTGATGTTCGCCCTGGCCTGGTTGCTGCTGCCCGACCTGCCCGAGTACCGCACCGGACTGGTCGTCGTCGGGCTGGCCCGCTGCATCGCGATGGTGCTGATCTGGAACGACCTGGCCTGCGGCGACCGCGAGGCCGCCGCCGTGCTCGTCGCCCTCAACTCGGTCTTCCAGATCGCCGCCTTCGCCGCGCTCGGCTGGTTCTACCTGCAGGTGCTGCCCGGCTGGCTCGGCCTGCCGACCACGTCGGCGGAGTTCAGCGTCGGGGCGATCGTGCTCAGCGTCCTGGTCTTCCTCGGCGTCCCGCTGCTCGCCGGCTTCCTCACCCGCACGATCGGCGAGCGCGCCCGGGGCCGCGCCTGGTACGAGGGCAGCTTCCTGCCGCGGATCGGCCCGGTCGCGCTGTACGGCCTGCTGTTCACCGTCGTGGTGCTGTTCGCGCTGCAGGGCGAGGCCATCACCTCCCGCCCGTGGGACGTCGCTCGCATCGCGCTGCCGCTGATGGCCTACTTCGCGGCGGTCTTCGGCGGCTCCTTCCTGCTCGGGATGCGGCTCCGGCTGGGCTACGCCAAGACCGCGACGCTGGCCTTCACCGCGGCCGGGAACAACTTCGAGCTGGCCATCGCCGTGGCCATCGGCACGTTCGGCGTCACCTCCGGCCAGGCGCTCGCGGGGGTGGTGGGCCCGCTCATCGAGGTGCCGGTCCTGGTCGCGCTGGTCCACGTCGCGCTGTGGGCGGCCCGCCGCTTCCCCGCCGACGACCCCACCCGACCCGAGAGGACGACCGCATGACCACCCACCTGAAGGGCATGCGCGGCCTGGTCTCCGCGGAGGCGAGGCTGACGCAGCTCGCCGATCGGCTGGCCGGTCGGTTCACCGGCGTGTTCGGCCGGGAGACGATCGACCGCTACGTGCACGAGTCCTTCGTCGCCCTGGCGGCCACCGCCACCGTCGGCGCGCACCTGACGGTGCTGACCGAGCGCTTCGCGACCGACCGGCTCACCGCGCTCGCACAGGCCAGGGGCGCCGTCGAGCGCGACGTCTGCGAGGTCCTCTTCGTCTGCGTGCACAACGCCGGGCGCTCCCAGATGACCGCCGGCCTCATGGCGCAGCACGGTGGCGGCCGGGTGCACGCGCGGTCGGCGGGTTCGCAGCCGTCGTCCTCCATCGACGACACCGTCGTCACGGCGATGGCCGAGGTCGGCGTCGACCTGGTCGACGCGTTCCCCAAGCCGCTCACCGACGACGTCGTCCGCGCCGCCGACGTGGTCGTGACCATGGGGTGCGGCGACGCCTGCCCGGTGTACCCGGGTACGCGCTACGTCGACTGGCCGGTCCGCGACCCGGCCGGACTGCCGCTCGCCGAGGTGCGGGCCATCCGGGACGACCTCGACCGGCGCGTCCGCGACCTGTTCGCGGAACTCACCTCTGCCGATCCGTCGGCCTGACCACCCGCTCCCGAGAGGTACTCCGTGTCCGACCAGCCGTCCGTCCTGTTCGTCTGCGTGCACAACGCCGGCCGCTCCCAGATGGCCGCCGGCTGGCTGCGACACCTGGCCGGCGACGCGGTGGAGGTGCGCTCGGCGGGCTCGCTGCCCGCCGAGCAGGTCAACCCCGCCGCCGTCGCGGCCATGGCCGAGGTCGGCATCGACATCACCGGCCAGCGCCCGAAGGTCCTCACCGCGGACGCGGTCGAGGCCTCGGACGTCGTCATCACGATGGGCTGCGGCGACGTCTGCCCCGTCTTCCCCGGGAAGCGCTACCTGGACTGGCAGCTCGAGGACCCGGCGGGCAAGGGGGTCGACGCCGTCCGGCCGATCCGGGACGAGATCGGGGCGCGCGTCCGGGCCCTGCTGGCCGAACTGTCGCCGACTTCACCGTGAGAGTGCTCTCATCCGCGCCGTGAGCAGGCCTCTTCCCGAGCGGCCGAACGGAACGCCGTAGTAACACTGACGTCATGCAGCAACCGCTCGCCCGCCTCCTCCGCACCACCGCGGTCGTCGCCGCCGTCCTCGGTGTGCTGCCCTTCGCCTTCGACGCCTCCGTGGTCTGGAAGGTCGTCGGCCCGGTCGTCGCCGCCGTCCTGCTGGTGCACACCGCGCAGCAGGTGTGGCAGCAGGTCTTCAGCACCTCCCCGCGCCACCTGGAGGTCTGACGCGCAGACCCACGGCAGCCCCACGGCAGCCCCGGACCCGAGCTCGGGTCCGGGGCTGCCGTGGGTCCGGGCCGCTATCCGAAGACCAGCACCCCGAGGACGGTCGCGACCACCAGGCCGGCCATGACCGGCAGGAAGCACCGGCGGGCCAGTTCCACCGCGGGGACCCGGACGAAGCCCGCGACCGCGAGCAGCGAGGACCAGGCGACCAGCGTGCCGCCGCCGGACCAGATGTTGCCCATCTGGCCGATGGCCGCGAGCGTCGGGCTGCTGACACCGGCGCCCTCGGCCAGCGAGCCGGCCAGTGACCCGGTGAGCGGCAGGCCGGAGAAGCCCGAGCCCTCCAGACCGGCGATGAGGCCGACGAGCAGGATGCCGAAGGCGGTGACCATCCCGCTGGCCGGGAGCTGGTCCTGCCCGGCGACGACCAGGTCGTACAGGAACGCCGGCCCCGTGGCGCCCTCGCCCAGGCTCATGATCTGGGCGGAGAACTCGCCGTTGCCGAGGAAGAAGAACCCGGCGATCGGCAGGACGACGCCCATGGCCTTGAAGGCGAACACCAGGCCGTCGACGATGTGCTCGGCCGAGGTCTCCATGAACGTGTTCTTGTCGCGGGCGAACGCCGCGCCGAACACGGTCAGCAGCGCGATGCCGCCGACGAGCGCGGCCGCGTCACCGCCCTGCAGGTCCGGCACCGAGTCCGAGACGCTGGCGACCACCAGGTAGACGATCAGCGCCAGGTAGGCCACGGGGACGAAGACCGCGAAGAACCGCGAGGCCCCGGGCTTGTCGACCGGCTGCACGGTGTGCGCCTCGGCCGGGACGGGCTCGCCGGCGGGGGTACCCCGCAGCGCGACGCCGTGCCCGACGATCCGCGGCTCCCCGGCCGGGTTGAGCGGGACCGCCGAGTGACCCCCCGCGCCGACCAGCTCCCGCTCCTCGACCGGGACGGGCGTACCGCCCCCACCGGGGCCGCCGCGACCCCTGCCGCCATCAGCGCCCCCGCCGGCCGCGACGCCGCCGTCCCGCGCCTGCGGGTCCTCGTCGATGATCTCCTCGGCGTCGGCCACGGCCGACTTGCGGTCGGCGGCGACCTCCCAGTCCTCGAGCCACTCGTCGCTGGGCCGGCGCATCTTGCGCAGCTCCATGGCGTAGCCGATGGCCAGCGCGATCCCACCGACGATCAGCGAGAGGACGAACGCCCGGTCGGCGACGACGTTCGGGTCCGCGTTGGCCGCGGTGGCCGACAGGCCCGGCGCCACGCGGATGACGTAGTCGGACGAGAGCGCCATGCCCTGACCGGCGACGGCGACGGTGAAGCCGGCCGCCAGCGGGCGCAGGCCGGCCCGGATCGCCACCGGCACGAGGACGGCGCCGATGAGCGGCACCGCCGGGGTCGGCCAGAAGAACAGCGAGATGAAGTACGTGACGATCACCAGCGTCCAGAAGGCCAGGTGGCCGTTGCGCATGACCTTCCGGAACGGCGCGACCATCTTCCGGTCGGCGCCCAGCCCCTCCAGGGACCGCAGCATCGCGGTGACCATGGCGATGATCAGGAAGATGCTGAACAGGCTCGTCGCCGCGACCAGGCTGGCGTTGAAGACCGACGAGAGACCGGTTGCGAGACTCCCCGTGTACACCAGCGCGGTCAGGAACGTGGCGACCACGGCGGGTACCACGATGTTCTTGCGCATGATCATCGTGGCGAGGATGACGACGACCCCCGCCAGGAAGACCCAGTGCGCTGCTGTGAGATGCATCGACGCCCCTAGGGGTGAGCCCAATGTGATGGTGGGAAAAGCTCCCCGACGGGCCCGGCGCCGTCCATGAACGATGTGCACACTCGCCCCACCTCCGAATGTGCACCGTGCCGTGGTGACGTCGTGTGCAGGTTGGCAGGCTGTTCCCCACGGGTGAACGTGGAGGACGTCTGTGACCGGTAGCGCGACCCAGGACCGACGGTACGCAGCGGCCGAGGTCGCCGAGGGCACGCTCCCGCGGGCCGGGTGGCTGCTCGCCGCGCTGCTGGGCGCCACCTTCCTCGGCACGGTCAGCAACAACATCGTCAACGTCCCGCTGCGGCAGATCACCACCGACCTCGGGGCACCGGTCACCCAGGGTGTCCTCGTCGCCTCGGCGTCGGTGCTCGTGCTGGCCGTCGCCATGCCGGTCACCGGCTGGATCAGCGACCGGCTGGGCCGGCGCCGCACGCTGGTCCTGGCGCTGTCGATCCTGCTGGTCGGCACGGTCGGCGCCGCGCTCGCCCCCTCCCTGCCGTGGCTGGTGGTCAGCCGCGGCCTGCAGGGGCTCGGGTGCGCCGCGGTCCCGACCGCGGTCATGGGCACGCTCGCCCGGTGCTGGCCGGCCAGCCGCCGCAACCGCGTCATGGGCGCGTGGGGCGCGGCCAACGGCATCGGCCAGGCCGTCGGGCCGCCGATCGGCGGCCTGCTCGCCGACGCCCTCGGCTGGCGGTGGATCTTCTGGCTGCTGGTGCCGGTCACCGTCGGCGTCCTGATCCTCGCCGCCTGCGTCGTCCCCCGGGACGCCGGGCAGCGCGCCCCGATCGACGCGCTCGGCGTCGGCTCGCTGACCCTCGGGGTGGCCGCGCTGATGGCCGCCGTGACCGTGGCGCCGCAGGACGGCGTGCCGCTGTGGGTGGCGCTGGGCGCGCTGGCGCTCGGCGTCCTGGCGCTGGCCGGCTTCGTCGTCTCGGGGCTGCGCCGCCGCCGGCCGTTCATCGACCCGCGGCTGCTGGTGGAGATCCGCTGGCTGCGCAGCGCCACCGGCGTCTTCGTGCAGCAGGTGACGCTGTTCTCCGTGCTCGTCGCGGTGCCGCTGCACCTGACCGGCGTCGCGGGGCTGTCCGGCACCGCCACCGGCCTGCTGGTCTTCCTCCTGCCCGTCGTCTGGGCCGCGTCGGCGCCGCTGGTCGGCCTGCTGGCCGACTGGATCGGGCCGCGACCGGTGCTGCGCAGCGGCCTGGCCGTGCTGCTCGGCGTCTCGGTCACCCTCGGCGTGCTCCTGGGGACGGCGTCGACGGCGGTGCTGCCGGTCGCGGCCGTCCTCGTGGTCGCCGGGCTCGGGGTCGCGCTGGTGCAGACGCCGTCGCTGTCAGGGGCCACCCGCTCCCCCGCCGGCCAGAAGGGCGCCGGGCTCGGGCTGTTCAACATGATGCGCTTCGTCGGCGCCTCGGTCGGGGCGGCCGGCGTCGCGGCGGCCTACCCCGACGGCCTGGGCTGGTTGTTCGCCGGGTGCGCGGGTGTGGCCGTGCTCGGGCTGGCGCTCAGCTTCGCCGGCCGGGAGCTGCCCGACCGCCCTGCCGGCCGTCCGGATCCGGAGCTCGCCACCGGCTGAGGCGGTCCCGCTAGGCGGTGGAGAGAGCGTCGGACCGGCCGGGCGACGGCTGGGCCGGGGTCGCGGCGTCGGTGTCGACGATCGCGCGCAGGAACAGCCCACCCTGCAGCTTCACCACCCGCGAGGTGAGCGTCGCGAGGTAGCGAACGCCGACCCGCGGGTCGACCAGGGCGCGCAGGGTGACGTCCAGTGCCGCCCGCTTGACCTTGGTGGCGAGCTCAGCGGGGGTGGGCGGGTAGAACCCCGGCGGACCGGCCGGGCCCTGCGGCCCCGGCACGCCGGGCGGACCTTGCACGCCGGGCGGACCCTGCACGCCCTGCGGGCCGGGCACGCCGGGCGGGCCGGGCACGCCGCGTTCGCCCGGCTCCCCCTGCGGCCCCTGCTCACCGGGCGGGCCCGGCTCCCCCTGCGGTCCCTGGGCACCGGGTGGGCCCTGCTCACCGGGCGGGCCCTGCTCACCGGCCGGGCCCGGCGAGCCGGCCTCGCCGCGAAGCCCGGGCGGGCCCTGCTCTCCCTGCTCGCCGCGCTCACCGGGAGGACCGGCCGGACCCCGGGGGCCCGGCTCGCCGCGCTCACCGGGTCCCGGCCGGACCCTGGGGGCCCGGCCGGCCGGCCTCGCCCGCGACCCCACCCGATCGCTCCGGCCCTGCGTCGCGCGGTCGTCGCCCCTGCCGGCGTCCACGGCGGTGTCGCGGGCGGTCTCGCTCCGGGGGGTCTGCTCCGACTCGGCCATGACTGAGAACTGCCTTCCGTTCTTTGAGAGCGGCGCCGAGGCAGCCACCCGCGTTCCGTACTGGATCCGCTCCCGGCCGGCGACCAGGCCGATGCCGGCCGGCCCGGGGTCGACCGTCCGGACCCGGGGACCGCCCTCTGCCATGCCCCGCGCCGGCCACCGCAAGCGGGTGACTCCTGTGACGGGGATCACAGCTCCCACCGCTCCTGGCCCGTCCGGGGATCGGAGCGGCACGACGGGTATGGGCACGCTCATGGGAGTGCGCAACGCGGCGGTCGCGGCGGCGGGCCGGTGGACCGACCCCGACGACGGCATCCGCTATCCGGCCGGGGAGGTCCACGCGTGGGAGCGCGGGCGCAACGAGACCGTCTGCGGGCTGTCGCTGAGCAGGTCCCGGCTGGGCCGCTTCCCGCACGTCAGCTGGGCCGACGTCCAGCCCGAGTCGGGCCGGCACGCGGAGGAAGTGCAGGCGGTGTGCCGCCGCTGCCGGGCGGCCCTGGGTGCCCGGCGGGACGAGCGCGGCTGGACGCGGACCAACCCCCGTCCCTGAGACGTCCGGGGGGACCCCGTGCGGGGCCACCGCGCAGGAGGATGGCGGTGCGGTCGCCGGCCGTTCGCTCAGCGCTGTCGAGGAGGTCCGCCGGGTGGGGAGCAACCGGGAGGTCGTGGCCGAGGCCTTCGCGGCGTGGTCGCGCGGGGACGGGCACGTGTCGCGCCTGTTCACCGAGGGGATGACGTGGGAGATCGTCGGCCGGTCCAAGGCGGCAGGGACGTACGGCAGCGCCCGGGAGTTCACCGACGAGGTGCTGCGTCCCTTCGCCGCCCGCTTCCGGCCGGATGCGCCCTTCCGCCCGGTCCGCGTCCGCCGGATCCACGCCGACGGGGACACGGTCGTCGTCGTGTGGGACGGCGAGGGCACCACCACGGCCGGGACTCCCTACCGCAACACCTACGCCTGGTTCCTCACCCTGCGCGACGGCGCGGTGGTCGACGGCACGGCCTTCTACGACAGCATCGCCTTCGACGAGCTGTGGGACGGCGTGTCCCCGGACGGCGCCGTGCCGCCGGCGGCGGGAGGCTGACCGCCGTGAGCTCGACCCGGGTCGCCCGGCACATCCGGGCACCGCGCGCGGCGGTCTACCGCGCCCTCGTCGACGGCGACGCCGTCGCCCGCTGGAAGGTCCCGCCCGGGATGACCGCGCAGGTGCACGAGTTCACCGGCGCCGAGGACGGCACGTTCCGCATCTCGCTGACCTACGACGAGCCCGGGCCGGCCGGGAAGACGACCGCGCACACCGACACCTACCGCGGCCGGTTCGCCCGGCTGGTGCCCGACGAGCTGGTCGTGGAGGTCGACGAGTTCGAGACCGACGACCCCGCCCTGCGCGGCGAGATGACGATCACGATCACCCTCGCCGACGCCGACGGCGGCACCGACCTCGTCGCGGTGCACGACGGGCTGCCCGACGGCGTCCCGCCGGCCGACAACGAGACCGGCTGGCGGCTGTCCCTGGACCGCCTGGCCGGCCTGGTCGAGGACGGCGGCCGCTGACCGCGCCGGTCAGCCGCCGACCGCCCCCACGACACGGGGACCCACCGGCGGGACCCTCAGGTGGTGGTCGGTGCGCGCCTGGTACCGGGCGGCCACGCCGAGCACCGTCGGGACGTCGCGGCCGACCACCTGCAGCCCGATCGGCAGGCCGCCCGCGGTGAACCCGCACGGGACGCTGACGGCGGCCAGCCCGCACCAGCTGAACGGCCCGCACAGCCGCATGAGCGTCCCCACCACCGGTGCGCGCCCGGTGTCGCCGGCCCGGAAGGCGGTCTCCTCGACGGTCGGCGCCGGGATCGCCGTCGTGGGCAGGACCAGCACGTCGACGTCCTCGAGGCCGGACCGCAGTGCCGGCTCCAGGCGGCCCAGGTCGCGGACGGCGGCGGCCCTCTCCCGCGGCGTGATCCGCTCGGCCAGGCTCAGGTAGCTGGCCACCTCCTCGCCGTAGCGTTCCCGGCGCCCCGGGTACCAGCCCGCGGACCGGTGCACGTCGAGGAAGTCCGCCAGCACGTACACGGTGCGGGCCGCGCTCCACGCGGCGAAGGGCGGGACGGTCACCGGGACGGGGACGGCGCCGTCGGCCTGCAGCACGGCCACCGCGGCCTCGACCGCGGCGAGGACCTCGGCGTCGACGTCCCCCAGCGCCTCGTCCGCGACCGTGCCGAGGCGCAGGCCCTCGACCGGCGCGTCGACCGGGCAAGGGGTCCCCGCCAGCACGGCGAAGAGGAGGGCGAGGTCCTCGGCGTCCCCGGCGATCGGTCCGCAGGTGTCCAGCTTCGGGGAGAACGGGACGCAGCCCGCCACCGGCACGTCCGCCGGCCGGGGGCGGAGCCCGGAGACCCCGCAGAGGGCCGCGGGGACCCGGATGGACCCCCCGGTGTCACTGCCCAGCGCGGCCGGGACCTGCCCCGAGGCCACCGCCGCGGCCGAGCCACCGCTCGAGCCGCCGGGGATGCGCGAGACGTCCCACGGGTTCCGGGTCGGCGGCGTGGTGACCCCGTGCGCGAACTCGTGGGTGGCCGTCTTGCCGAGGACGAGCGCGCCCGCCGCCCGCAGCCGCCGCACCGCCGGGGCGTCGTCACCGGCCGGCCGGTCGTCGGTCACCAGGGAGCCGCACCGGGTCGGGTGACCGCGCACGTCGATGAGGTCCTTGACCGCGACCGGCACGCCGTGCAGCGGCCCCCGGAACCGGCCCTGCGCCGCCTCCCGGGTCAGCTCCGCGACCTCCGCCCGCACCCGCTCCTCGTCGACCGACACGAAGGCGCGGACGACCGGGTCCACGGCGTGCATGCGGGCCAGCGCGTCGTCGAGCACCTCCGCCGGCGACGCGAGGCCGGCACGGACGTCCCCGGCGAGGCCCCGGACGGTCGCCCGGCTCACCAGATCACCGCCGCCACCACGACGCTGAGGACCAGCCCCGTGACGACCGGCACGAACAGCTTGCGGGCGAGCGTGGTGACCGGGACCCCCGTGAGACCGGCGACGGCGATCAGCGAGGACCAGATGAGCAGCGTGCCGCCACCGGTCCAGCCCGCGGCGTTCTGCGCGATGGCCGCGAGGGTCGCGGTGTCCCCGCCGGTCGAGGAGGCGAACGCGTCGGCCATGGACCCGGTGAACGGCAGGCCCGCCCAGCCGGAGCCGTCGAGGCCGATCAGCATGCCGGCCAGCAGCATCGCGAACATGACGACCACGGGGTTGTCCGGGATGAACCGCTCCCCGCTGGAGATGGCGTCGAACAGGAAGCCCGGCGCCTCGGCGTCCTCGGGCAGGAGCATGATCCGCCCGGCGAAGTCGGAGATGCCGACGAGCACGAAACCGGCCACGGGGATCACCACGCCCATGGCCTTGAAGGCGAACACGAGGCCGTCGACGAAGTGCTCCCCCGCCCGTTCCAGGCCGTTGCTGCCCGAGGAGATCGTCACCGCCAGCATGAGGACCAGGGCCAGGCCGCCGACCAGCGCGGCGCCCCAGCCGGCCTCCACCTCGGGGACCAGGTCGGTGACCTTGCCGAGCAGCATGTAGACGACCAGGGCGGCGAACGCCAGGGGGACGGCGATCGCGAACCCCCGGGCCCGCCGCGCCCGCACGGGTGGGTCGAGGGCGCCGGCGTCGTCAGCGGGGACGTGACCGCTCCCGACGACGGAGCCGTTCCCGACGACGGGGCCGTGTCCGGTGCCGAGCGCGGGCCCGTGTCCGTTGCCGAGGGCGGGGCCGTGCCCGTTGCCGGTGCTGCCGGCGGGACCGGAGCCGTTGCCGCCACCGCTCCCCGGCCCCGAGCCGTCGCCGGACGCCGTGTCCGTGGCCGAGGTGGTCCGCACGCGCAGCGGCTCGCCCTTGGTGGTGAGGGCCGTGCCCACGATCACCGGGACCTCGCTCGGGTCCACCTCCCGCGCCGGCAGCAGGGCGACGGCGTCGCGACGCGTGGCCCGCCCGCGGGAGCCGGGCAGGAGGGCGGCGAGCGAGCCGTTCCGGACGTGCAGGAAGTAGGTCATGGTGATGGCCACGACGCCGACGACCCAGCTCAGCACCAGCGCCCGGTCGGCGATCGCGCCGGCGGGGACACCGGCACCACTGGCGGACAGGCTCGGGGCGACGCCGATGACGTAGTCGGAGGCGAGCGCCATCCCCTGCCCCGCGATGGCGATCGCCATCGCGGCGCCCAGCGGGGAGAGCCCGGCCGCGATCGCCGCGGGCAGCAGGATCGCCGCGAGGAGTGCGAGGGTCGGCGTCGGCCAGAACACCAGCGAGAGCAGGTAGGTGGCGACGAAGAGGGTGATGTAGGAGATCGGGCCGTTCTTCATGAGCCTGGCCAGCGGCGCGATCATCCGCCGGTCGGCGCCGATCGCGCGCAGCGCGCCCAGGAGCGCGGTCACGACCGTGAGCACGAGGAAGATGTTCAGCAGTTCGGTGGTCGCCACCATGCTCGCGCTGAACACCGAGCCGAGGCCGTTGAGGAAGTCCCCGGTGTACAGCCACGTCGTCACGAACGTGGCGATGACCGCGGGGACGATCACGTTCTTCCGCAGCAGCATCACCACGATCAGCGATGCCACACCTGCCAGGTACACCCAGTGCGCCGCAGTCAACGAAGGCCTCCGAGTTCGTGCACGGGGCTCAGTCGCCCGCGGTGCACGACGGACGGGACGACCGGGCCGAACAGCGGATGGGACGCGATCACCGGGAGCGGTGGTCGTCCGCCGAAAGCTAGCGGCCCGGCAACCCCTGTTCACCGGCACGATGCCCAGCGCTCACCTCTCGGTTTGTGCAGGGTGCACACGGGCGCCCCGGTTCAGCCCAGGCGCTCGGCCACCACCGCGGTGCCGGGGCCGTCGAGGCCGACGAGGCCGGCGGGTCGCCCCGCCGCCACCAGGAGCAGGTCGACGTCGGGCCCGCGCAGCTCGGCGCCCTCGCCCAGGGTCCACCCGGTGTCGGTCGAGACCAGCCGCACGCCCGCGAGTCGCCGCGGCCCGCCCATGAACCGGTTCCTGGCGACGTAGGCGAGGCAGGCGGCCACCACCTCCGGCGGGGTGACGTGGCGCCGGTCCAGGGGCCGGGCGATGTCCTGGGCGTGGACGACGAGGTCCATGAGCGGGTCCATCGGCCCGCTGCCGGGCATGCGCCGGGAGGAGGCGGCGCTCTCCCGCAGCTGGGCGACCAGCTCGGCGGTGCCGTACGCCGCGGCGCGCGCCGCCGCGAGCTGGATCTCCATCCGGTCGAAGCTCAAGCGCGCCCGCACCGCTGCACGCAGCACCTGCGGCACGGTGATCCGCGTCGTGACGGTGAGGTGGGCGACGACGTCGCGCACGGTCCAGGCGGCGCACAGCGACGGCGTGGACCACTGCCGGTCGGTCAGCTCGGCGACGGTGTCGGCGAGGCGGAGCCGTTCGGCGGAGACCGCCTCGTCCACGGCGGCGGCAGAGAGGGCAGGCAGCGGGGTCACATCCGTACAGACACCGCACCGCCCGCGAACTCAGCGGCCGTCAGACCGGGCTGACCAGCCGGTCCACCTCGCGCCCGGTGCTCGCCAGCATGTCGAGGGTGTGCGCCAGCCAGACGGTGAACTGGTTCTCGGCCTGGCGCAGGTCCATGCCGAGCAGCCGCGAGGCCCGGTCGAGCTTGTAGAGCATCGTGTTGCGGTGGATGTGCAGGTCCCGCGCGGCCGCGTTCACGTTGCCGCCGGAGGCCACGTAGGCCAGGACGGCGTCCTCCAGGTCGGCGGCGCCGGGGTCGCGCAGCGGCGAGAGGACGTCGGAGGCGAAACGCGCCCCGACCTGGCTGGCCGCGACGTCCTCCAGGACGGCGTGCACCCGCAGCTCCTGGAAGCCGCACACCTCGGCCAGCTGCAGACGGTTCTGCAGCCCGTGCGCCATGCGGGCCTCGCGGTAGCTCTCGGGGATCGCGAGCGCGCCGACCACCGGGCGGCCGTAGGCGACACGGACCGGCCGGCTCCCCTGGTCCTTGCGGCGGCTGAGGTAGCGGTGCAGGGCCGTGGCGTACTCGCTCACCGCGGCGAGGGCGTTGTCGGGGGTGCCCATCGTGCCGCGGCGGGCGGCCTCCCGGACCACCACGAGCACGTCGCCGACCATCGCCGCCTGCGTGTGCCGCTCCTGCTCGGGCAGCAGCCGGGCGGCCTGGGTGGCGATCGACTGCAGCCGGGCCGGCGAGTCGGCGTCCGCGGGCGTGGGCAGGCCCGAGGCGACGACGACGCCGAACCACGACCGGACGGGGAAGGCGTAGTGCGCCGCGCGGGCGCTGATGTCCTCGACCGTCGCGAAGCGGCCGTGCAGCAACCCGTGCACGAAGTCGCCGCGGGCCTGCTCCTTGGCCCGCTGCACGCTGCGCAGCCGGAGCATCTCGGTGCCGATGATCGGGGCGGCCTGCTCGACGAGGACGCGGTGCTCGGCCAGGTCGTGCGGGTGCGGGTCGTCGCTCTCCTCGAGCAGGAGCACCCAGCCGTCGTGCCGGCCGCCGAGCACGATGGGCGTGAGCACGCAGGACAGGTGCCGGCCGGCCAGCGTGATCTCGGCGAACCGCGGGTGCAGCTCGTCGGGCTCCCCCACCGTGCCCAGCGCCTCGGCCTGCTCGGTGAACGCCGCCACCAGGTCGGCGGGCTCGACGACGCGGGGCTGCCGCTGCTCCAGCGCCGCCAGGGCGCCCTGCTTGTCGAACACCGCGACCGGCCGCTGCGACATCCGCGACATCTGGCTGCACAGCGCCGGCAGCTCGGCTCCGCGGTAGAGCAGCTCGGCCAGCGCCCGGTGCACGGTGAGCCCGTAGCGCAGCACGTGCGTCTCCCGCGCCAGGGTCAGGTCGGCGACCAACCGGTTGAGGACGGCGAAGGCGACGGTGTCGGGCATCGTGGCCAGCGGCAGCCGGCCGGCGGCGTCGGCGTCGGCGGCGTCGGGCTGGTGGCCGTCGACGAGCAGCGCCGCGGCGCCCCGCTGCGCCAGCGCGGCCGCGGCGTCGGCGACCGACACCCCGTCGCGGGCCAGCTCGGAGGCGTGCGCGTGCACGAGCACCCCGGTCAGGGACTCCTCCTGCGACCCGGTCACCGCCCAGGGCGCGACCCACTCCACCCGGGTGACCGCCCCGGCCCGCCCGGCGTGGATGCGGGCACGTCGCAGCGCGGGCTCCTGGAGCAGCCGCGCGAGTGTCAGCGCGTCGTCGGAGTGGGCGTGCGGCATGGCGCGCTCCTTCGGTCAGAGTGCACAACCCTATCCCCGAGTCGTACGGCAGTCTCACCATTGCCCGGCCCCTCGTCCAGCCCGGAGGCTGACCGCATCCGCCGTCCTCGCCCGGGCGAGGAACGGCAGCCGACGACCCGGCCTCGGCCGGAGGAGGAGAGCCCCGTGCACCAGGTCTTCCGGATCACCCTCGACGACGCACTGCCGATGCTGGCGGCCGCCCGGGCCAAGGCGGAGGAGATCGGCGTCAAGCAGACGATCTGCGTGTGCGACGACGGCGGCAACGTCATCGCCCTGCACCGGCTGCCCGGCGCCCGGCTGACCGGCGTGGAGATCTCCATCGCCAAGGCCTTCACCGCCGCCGGCCACGAGCGCGCCACGCACCTGTTCAACGAGCCGCCGAACGGCCCCGCCCTGCCGGGCAACGAGGCCTTCGGCATCTCGCACATGCTCCCGGGCAAGTTCGCCATCTTCGTGGGTGGGTTCCCGATCGTGTACGAGGGCCAGATCGTCGGCGCCGTCGGTGTCAGCGGCGGCAACGGCGAGCAGGACAAGGCGGTCGGGGCGGCGGCGCTGCAGGCCTTCGCCGACCACGTGGCGAACGACTCCGCGCTGGTGTGACCCGTCGAGATCCCGTGATCTCGCACGTCCACGGCCCCGTGGCGTGCGAGATCACGGGATCTCGCTGTCGTGGTCGGGTCAGCCGACGGCGGCGACGAGCTCGACCTCGACCGGCGCGCCCGACGGCAGCGTCCGGACGCCGATCGCGCTGCGGGCCACGACGCCCCGCTCCCCCAGCCGCTCCCGCAGCACCGCCGAGGCGCCGTCGGCCACGGCGGCGTGCTCGGTGAAGCCGTCGACCGCGGCGATGAAGACGGTCATCTTCACGCACCGGGCGACGGCGTCGAGGCCGCCGAGCGCCTCGGCGACCGCGGTGAGCGTGTTGCCCGCGGCCAGGCCGGCGGCCTCGCGCGCGGTGGCCAGGTCCACGTCGCGGCCGACGACGCCGCGGACGACGAGCTGCCCGTCGCGCCGCGGCGTCATGCCCGCCGTCCACACCAGGCCGGCGTGGACGACGGCCGGCACGTAGGCGCCCTGCGGCGGGACGGCGGTCCTCTGCTCAGACACCGAGTGCCACCCCGTCCTGCCGCGGGTCGGCACCGCCGGCGAGCACGCCCCGCTCGGCGTCCACCGAGACGACCAGGGCGCTGCCGCCGCCACCCCAGGGGCCGACGTCGCGGACGTCGTGCCCGCTGGCGGCCAGCTCGCCGATGACGTCGCTGCCGAGCCGGCTCTCCACCTGCAGCGTCTCGGGGCTGCCGACGGCGTCCGCGTCGCTGCCGGGGTGGACGGTGAAGCGCGGCGCGGCGACCGCGGTCTGCGGGTCCAGGCCGCCGTCGACCAGGTGCGAGATGACCTGCGTGTTCCACTGGACCTGGCCGTCACCGCCAGGGGTGTTGCCGGCGTGCCGCAGCCGGCCGGCGCGGTCGGTGAGCACCCACGCGTTGAGCGTGTGCAGCGGCTTGCGCCGCGGCGCGAGCGCGTTGGGGTGGCCGGGCACCAGGTAGGCGCCGCGGCCGAGCCGGTTGTTCAGGGCGATGCCCGTGCCCGGGATCGAGATCCGGGCGCCGAAGGTGAAGGCCAGCGAGGAGATGGCGCTGACCGCCCGGCCCTCGGCGTCGACCGCGACGCAGCTGGTGGTGTCCCCGGCCATCCCGACCCCGCCGGCGACCAGCGGCTCGCCGGCCAGCTCGCCGCGGGCCCGCTCGAGCGTGGCGGCGGTCAGCAGGGCACGCCAGGCGTCGGTGTCGGAGCCGCAGCGCTCGTAGCGGTCGCGGAACGCCCGCCGCGCCGCGAGCGCGAGCAGGTGGACCGCGTCGGCGCCGCAGGTGGGCAGCCCGGTCAGCCGCCCGTCGAGCAGCCCGGCCTGCTGCAGCACCATCCAGCCCGGCGACGGCGGCGGGGTCTGGTGCACGACCAGGTCGCCGTAGGGCGCGCTGATCGCGTCGGCGGGCGGGGCCTCGCGGCCGGCGGCCCACTCGTCGCCGGAGAACGGGGCACCGCCGGCGCGGAGCAGGGCCACCGCCTGCTCGGCGAGGTCACCCTCGTACAGCGCCAGGGGCCGGCGGGCCAGCCGCTCGATGCTGTCGGCGAGCTCCGGCGCGGGCAGCCGGTCGCCGACGGCGGGCACCCGGCCGTCCGGCATCAGCCAGCGGCGCAGGCCGGGGTCGGCCGACAGGGCGCCGGCGTGCTCGGCGATGTCGGCCCGGTTCTTGACCGTGCAGGGCACCCCGGCCCGGGCAGCCGCGGCGACCGGCGCCCAGAGCTCGGCGAGCTCACGGGTGCCGCTGCGCGCGTGCAGCGTCTCCAGTGCGGCCAGTGCGCCGGGCGTGGCCACGGCGCGGGCGCCGGTCATCGGCAGCGTGGTGAGCCCCTGGTCGAGGTAGCCCTCGGCCGAAGCGCCGTCCGGCCCGTAGCCGCTGCCGTTCACCGTCCACACCCGGCCGTCCGGCTCGCGCACGACGGCGAAGGCGTCACCGCCGATGCCGCACTGGCCGGGCAGCGCCAGCCACGACATCGCGGTCATGGCCAGCGCGGCGTCGACGGCGTTCCCGCCGTCGGCCAGCACGGCGGCGCCGAGCTGGCTGACGATCGGGGAGCTGCTGGTCACCATGCCGCCCGCGGCGATCGTGGGGCCACGGCCGGCCTCCTCGGCCGGCGACCAGGCGCGCATCAGTCGACCGCTGGCGGCTTGCGCCGGCGCGGCCCGCCCTCGAGCACGTCGCGCTCGGAGATGCCGACCAGCACCTGGCCGTCCTCCTCGCGCACCGGGTAGGTGCGGATCGGCTCGGTGGCGGGCGGCTGGATCGGTGCGCCGCTCTCGAGGTCGAACACGCTGTTGTGGCACGAGCAGCGGATGCCGTCGTCCTGCAGCTTGCCGGAGCTGAGCAGGCAGTCGAGGTGGGTGCAGTAGTTGGACGTGGCGTACGCCTTGCCGTCGAGCCGGGCGATGGCCAGCTCCAGCTGGCCGTGCTCGGTGTCGGCGTAGAAACGGCGCACGTAGCCGTTGGGCACCTGGCCCGCGCGGCAGATGCGCACGAACTCGCACTCGCTGCCGGCGGCGGACAGTTCCTCGTCGGTGACCGCGCCCCGCGCGGTCTCGGGGCCGGTCATGCGCTCAGGTAGACGGTCTTGTCGACCGTGTAGAAGGCCATCATCGCTGCTCCTGCCTGCTCCTTCGAGGTCTGGGTGCTGCTGTCCTTGAGGCCCCCGAACGGGGCGTTCATCGCCTGGCCGGTGGTCGGCTGGTTGACCTTCACGAGGCCGGCCGGGACCTCGCGGGCGAAGCGCAGGGCCCGCCCGATGTCGGCGGTCACGATGGCCGCCGAGAGCCCGTACCGCGTGGCGTCGGCCACGCGGACAGCCTCGTCCATCGACCCCACCCGCAGGAAGGCCAGGACGGGGCCGAAGACCTCCTCGGTCGCCAGCGCCGAGGCCGGGTCGACGTCGGCGAAGACCGTGGGCCGCACGAAGTGCCCGTGGGCGAGCGCGGGGTCGTCGTCGGCCGGGTCACCGGGGCCGCCGACGACCAGCCGGGCGCCGTCGTCCACCGCCCGCCGGATCGCGCCGACGACCGACTCCTTCTGCCGGGCGGTGGCCTGCGGGCCGACGTCGACCCCCGGCGCCAGGCCGGGGCCCAGCCGGAGCCCGGCCGCCTTCGCGGCCACCTTCTCCAGCAGGGCGTCGTGGACGGCGTCGTGGACGATCACCCGGCTGGTGCCGGTGCACGCCTGGCCCGAGAGGCCGAACGCGCCCTTGGCGATCAGCGTCGCGGCCCGGTCGAGGTCGGCGTCCTCCAGGACGACGACGGGGTTCTTGCCGCCCATCTCCAGCTGCGTGCGCTGGCCGGCCCGCACCACCCGGTGGATCGACTCCCCCACCGCGGTCGAGCCGGTGAAGGTGATCGCGTCCAGCCGCTCGTCGGCGACCAGCGCCTTCGACACCTCGGCCCCGCCGTGCAGGACCGCGATCGCCCCGGCCGGCAGGCCGCCCTCGAGCAGGGCGTCGACCAGCCGCTGGCCGAGCAGCGGGGTGACCTCACTGGGCTTGAAGACGACGCCGTTGCCCGCGGCCAGCGCCGGACCGAGCTTCCGGGAGGGGATGTTGAGCGGGAAGTTCCACGGGGTGATCGCGGCGACCACGCCGACGGGCCCGCGCCAGGTGAACACCAGGCTGCCGTCGCCGGTGGGCAGCGTCAGGCCGGCCGTGCGCAGCGCCTCGCCCGCGTAGAAGCGCAGGTTGGCCGGCGTCCGGCTGACCTCCATCGTGGCCTCGGCGCGGGTCTTGCCCTCCTCGCGGACCAGCTCCTCGACCAGCGAGTCGCGCTGCCCCTCCAGGACGGCGGCGGCGTTCTCCAGCACCCGGGCGCGCTGCTCGGGCGCGGTGTCGCCCCAGGTGCGCCAGCCGGCCGCGACCGCCGACACCGCGGCGTCGGCGTCCTTGGCGTCGGACTCGGGGAAGGTGCTGACCACCTCACGGTCGTCAGCGGGGTCGCGGCGCTCCCGGACCCGGCCGGTGGTCGACTCGACCCAGGCCCCGTCCAGCAGGTTGCACACTCTGCGAGCGGTCATCAGACCCCCGCCTCCTCGAACTCCAGGAGCTCCTCGAGCTCGGTCGACTCGTCGCCGAGCCGGGCGGCGTCGACCGGGATCTCCAGGTCGATGAGCTCCCGGGCGACCGAGATGTCCTCGCCTCGCTCGACGGTGGCGGCGGCGACGAGCAGCCCGTCGCGCAGCCAGACGACGGTGCCGTCGAGGGCTGACAGGTCCCCGCGGGTCACCTGCACGTCGCCCGACCGCACACCGCCCAGGCCCAGGCCCTGGACGTTCACGTCGTACTGGTCGGTCCAGAACCAGTGCGGGTCGGCGAACGTGGCGGGCTTGCCGGCGACGGTCTTGGCGATCGCCGCGGCCTGCTGCTGGGCGACGTCGACGTGCTCGACCCGCACCCGCCCGTAGCGGGGGTGGTCGTGGGCCGCGACGTCACCGGCGGCGAAGACGGTCGGGACCGAGGTGCGCCCCTGCGCGTCGACCTCCACCCCGTTGCTCACGACCAGGCCGGAGCGGACGGCGACGTCGATGTTGGGCTCGATCCCGATGCAGACGACCAGGTCGTCGACGGTCTCGATGCCCTGCGCGGAGTGCACGTCGACGCCGGTGGCCCGGGGCCGGACGGCGGAGATCGGCTCGCCCAGCCGGAGGTCGACCCCGCGCCGCCGGTGCAGGTCGGTGACCGCGGCGCCGATGTCGAGGCCCATGGCGCGGGCCAGCAGCACCGGGTCGCGGTCGAAGACCACGACGTCGGCGCCGCGGGTGCGGGCCGCCGCGGCCACCTCGGTGCCGAGGAAGCCGCCGCCGAGGACGCCGACCCGGCGTCCGGCGGTGAGCCGCTCGCGCAGCCGGTCGCTGTCGGCCAGCGTGCGGATGTGGTGCACCCGGTCGCCGTCGACGCCGGGGATGCGCCGCGGGCGGCCGCCGGTGGCGAGCAGGACGGAGCCGGCGGGGACGCTGCCGCCATCGGCGAGCAGCACCTCGCCGGTGGCGGCGGAGATCCGCTCGACGGGGGTGCTGGTCCGGAGCGTGACGTCGTTCTCCGCGCACCAGGCGGGGTCGAGCAGCCACAGGCCGGCGTCGCTCCCGGAGGCGAGCCGCTCCTTGGACAGGTGGGGGCGCTGGTACGGGCCGACCGGCTCGTCGCCGAGCACGACGACGGGGCCGGCGAAGCCGCGGCGGCGCAGCGCCTTGGCGGCGGAGGCGGCGACGTGGCCTGCGCCGACGATGACCAGGGTCTGTTCGGCAGTCATGGCGTGCACCTCAGGCGGACGCGTCGGGCGCGCTCTCGCGCCGGGGGGTGACGGGCTGGGGGTCGACGAGGACGGCGCCCTCGTCGGTGACCTGTACGGCGTAGGTGGCCTGGCGGCCGTCCTGGTCCTCGGCCGCGCCGGTGCGCGGGTCGAAGCGCCACTGGTGGCCCGGGCAGATGACCTGGCCGTTGAGGACGGTGCCCTTGGTGAGGAACCGCTCCTTGTGGACGCAGACGTCGTCCATGGCGAAGACCTCGTCGTCGACGAGGAACAGCGCGATGGGGCAACCGCCGACGCTCACCTGCTTGCGCTTGCGGCGGGCCAGGTCCTTCATCTCGGCGACGTGCACCCAGCGGTCCGACGCGGGCGGAGGAGTGGTGGTCACGGGGCTCGCGGGCTGGCTCACGGGGGCCTCCGGTCGAGGACGTGCGGGGAGAACCGGCTCCGGAGCCGGTGCGGGGGGATCGGGGGGCGGTCGCTCTCGACCGCGCGGACCGGGGTGCCGGGTGCCGGCACCCCGGTCCTGAGATCGGCCGGTCAGGCCTGGGTGCCCTCGAGGTCGGGGGCGACGTAGGTGTCGTACAGCGCGCGGGTGTAGGAGTAGCGCATCTCCGCGCCCCAGCGGACGAACTGCAGGCAGCGCTGCTGGAGCTCCGGGGTGGTCGCGTTCTCGAGCACGATCTGGTAGCCGCGCTCGCCGTGCACCTCGTCGGAGGTGATGTGCAGGTCGAAGAACTCGATCTCGTCCTCGGTGAAGCCGTAGACCTCGCGCAGGGGGACGATCTGCTTCTTGTAGATGCTGGGCACCTGTGACTCGAGGCCGACGATCAGCGCCGCGGTCGACACCACGAAGTGCTCGCGCATCGCGGTCGCGTAGCACCACGCCTGCAGGCCGCGGGTGACGGCGTTGGCGTTGTTCGGGTCCTCGATGCGCTGGCGCGTGGTGCCGCACGCCTCGCCGAACCGGATGAGCAGGTCGGTGTGGCGGATGTCGGCCAGCTCCTCCTCGTACATGTTCTGGAGGAGGAAGTCCTTGGCGTCGGTGAGGGTGTCCGGGGTCTGCGCATAGATGTAGCCGAGGTAGTCGGCGAAGGGACCGACGTACTGGTAGTGGTTCTCGGCCCAGCGGGCGAAGTGGTGCCGCTCGAGCTTGCCGTCGGCCCACGCCTGGCTGAACGAGGCGTTCTTCGCCTCGCGGCCCTTGATGGCGTCCTGCAGGGCGACGCGGAAGTCCTCGGGGCTGAGCAGCTCGGCGCGGTCGAGCATCTGGGTCATGGGTATTCGCCTTCTCCGGTCTCCAGCGGTGGCTGTGTGCCGATGAAGTTAGGAGCGGCGACACCCTCTCCATGAGGGTCACAGTGCACACGGATCCGACGCGTCGATGGGCAGTTCGACCAACGCGGGGGACGACGTCGCGCCGGAGACTCCTCGGTCGTGTCCACCTCGACCGCCGCTCCGCCGTCCGATCCGATCGCCGTCCCCGCCGGCCGGATCAACCCCGGCCTGCGGCAGGCCCTGGTGGTGGCGCTGGCCGTGGTGAGCGGCGCGACCGACGCCATCGGCCTGCTGGCCCTGGGCGGGGCCTTCACCAGCGTCATGACCGGCAACCTGGTGATCCTCGGCGTCTCGGCCAGCTCGGCCGACGGCGCGCTCGCCCTCGCCTCCGGTGGGGCGATCCTGGCCTTCTGCGCCGGCGCAGCGCTCGGCGTCCGGCTGGCCGGGAACCCGCGGCCGGGCGACCCGGTGTGGCCGCGGCCGGTGACCCTCGCCCTCGCCGTCGAGCTCGCGATGCTGGCCGCCTACGCGGTCGGGTGGTGGGTCACCGGCGGGGAGCCGGGGCCGGTGCTGACCCAGGTCCTGCTGTTCACGATGGCCGCCGCGCTCGGCGTGCAGAGCAGCACCGTCCAGCGCTTCGGCGTCTCGGGGATGTCGACGACCTACCTCACCGGCACGCTGACGACGGTCGTCATGCGGCTGGCCACCGGGCGCGGGTACCGCGAGGTGCGCTCGAGCGTGGAGATCATCCTCGGCCTGGTGGCCGGCGCCGCGGCCGCCGGCGGCCTGCTGGTCGTCGCGCCGATGGCCGCCCCGGTGCTGCAGCTGGCCGTGCTCGGCGGCGTGGTGGCCGTGGCGGCGGCGCTGAACCGACGGCGCTGGACCGACGGCGCTGGACCGGCGCATCCGCCGGCGCCTGGCCGGGTACCCCGGGGCCTCCTGCGACGACGGAGGACGCGATGACGACCGGTGCCGACCACTCCCGCGCCGACGACGACCCCGACGACAAGCCAGGGCCGGTCGCGGTCTCGCCGGCGGAGCAGGAGGCCGCCCGGTCGGCGGAACCGGCGCCCACCTCCTCCCCCGAGGCGTCGCCGGCCGGGGTCGGCGTGCCGTCGGAGGTGCTCGACGAGGGGCCCGAGCCGATCGCCCAGCGCAGCCTCGACCCCGGCGTCCGGCGCGACGAGGACGGCACCGCCGACCGCCCCCGCTGACGGTTCACCCGCTGTCGCCCCCCCACGCCGTCGGGCCATCCGTCACTGCGATGCGTGCGCGGCTGTGGTGCTCCTGGCGACGTCGAGCGACGGGCGGCTGGGGTGTTCGACGCCAGGGGGTGAGGCCGTGGTCCCGCACGGGAGCGAGCCGTGCACCACAGCGACCTGAGCACGGCACCTCTCCCGTGTTCGGGCAGGACGCTGAGTTCCTGGGGAGATGCTGGCCTCGACGGGCGACGTCGGCTCGGCGTTCGGCTACGCGATGGCCTGCTGCCTCGGGTTCGCGAGCGCCGCATCCGCTGCGCCTCCTTCACCAGGCGGCGCAGCGGGGTCTCCCGCGCTCCTGCGAGGTCGGGCGGGCGCGTCTGCATCGCCACGACGTCGGACATGGGCACGCGGAGCTCGAAGCCGGAGCCCAGTGCACAGGTCGCTGCCCTGGGCCGGCCGCAGCTGGACCTCACTCCTTGGCGCGGAAAGGGGGAGCTGTCAGCCTGACCGATACCAGAGCGATGGAGGTCGAACCATGAGTGATCCGCGTGGTTTCTTGGTTCCCGCTGGCGCCGGTCGACCGACCCGTGTCCCTGTAGCCAACACGTGGTTCAAAGCGGTGGGCGCAGACACGGATGGCGCGTTCGCCTTCCTCGAGTACGTGATGACCTACGACATCCCCCCACACACGCACCTCCGGGAGCACGAGAACCTCTACGTGCTGGAGGGTTCGGTGACGGTGCAGGTTGGCGATGATGAGTTCTCCGCCGGCGTCGGCGACTTCGTGTTCGCGCCCCGCGGCGTACCCCATGCCATCACTGCCACCAGCGACTCACCACCCCGGTTCCTCACTGTCTCGAGCCCCAGCGGCTTCGAGCACTTCATGGAAGACCTGACGGAGGTCCTGGCTGCGGGCCACGACAGGAGCTCGCCCCAGGTGGCTGCGGTGCGCGAGAAGCACGGGTGGATCCCTGGCTAGTCACTGCCGCCTGCCCGAGCCCCCGTCCGGCAGCAACGCGCCGAGCGCAGAGCAGGTCGGATTGCACGAGTGGCCGGTGGGCAGGGGCCACGTGCGCGTCGTCATCCCGGACATCACTCACGCCGAAGCGGCCGACCTGGCCGAGCAGTCCAGACTCCCCGTCTGACCTGCGGCAACGCCGTCGGTCGTCGTTGGCGGCCGATGGTGGGATACGGACGTCCTGCGGGCTCTCTGCGGACTGCGCCAGTGACATCAGAGGACTTCCCCCACGCCGCCCGCGGACCTACCCTGTCCTCTTCCCCCTCGACAGGAGGGAGCACTCCGTGATCGAGCGCAGCAACCCCGACATCGGGTACCTGGCCGAGGAGGTGCACACGACCTTCTCGTTCACGCAGACGATCAAGGCGGGGAACACGGTCTACTTCTCTGGCGTCACCCCGCTACGGGGGAGCCTGGCCGACCTGCAGGTCGTCGGCGAGAACGACATGCGCGCCCAGCTCGAGTGGTGCCTGGAGATCCTGCGCCGCTGCCTAGCCGAACAGGGGGCAACCTTTCACCACTTCGTGTCCCAGACCGTCTACACCACCGACATGGATCAGCTCGTCAAGCACGCCGACGTGTTCGCTACGGCGTTCGCCGGGGAAGCCCCGACGAGCACGTGGCTGCAGGTCGAGCGGCTGTTCCACCCCGCGCAGTTGCTAGAGGTCTCCGGAATCGCTGTGCTCGACTAGGGGTGTCCCGGGGATCACCATCTGCTGGGTTCCCAAGGGGTGCAGCTCGACAGAGGAACGCTTCTGCGTCGTGTGGATCCTGCCGATCCAGCTCTGCCGAAGCGGGTTCGGGTGTCTGGCCTCACGGGCCGAAATCAGTTTGCGCTGACGGCCAGGTACTCCCCGATGACGTCCTGCAACTGCCGGAGCGCGTCGATGTCGCCGCGGTTGCGGCTCCAAGTCCGGTAGAGGCCGTGGACGCGTTGCACCCGCCGCCGCTCCTCGGAGGTCTCCAGGGGTTCGCTGGTGCTCGCGTTGACCAGTTCGGCGCGGGAGACGCCGCCGACGCGGACGCCGTCGCGGCGCCTGTACCGCTCCTGATGCAGGGACTCCGTGCCGGGCTGGGGACTTCCCCGAGGACATCGGCACCTGTTGCGCAGACAACCTTGCCGGCTGCAAGCCGAGGGCCACCGAGGACAGCCTCAGACTCGATGGTCACCGTGTCGCCGGGCTCAAGGGGGGCAGGCTGCTCTGCGGTGGGCCGGTTCTCGGTGGCTGCCCTGTCTCGAATCGTCCACCCAGCACCGTGGGCGGCGCGCAGGCCCCGGACCGGTCGATCACACCGGGACGCTGCCGGCGGCCTTCTTCAGGTGCGATCCGGCGGTGACCTTGACCGTGTTGGCGGCGGGGATGTCGATCGACTCACCTGTCTGCGGGTTGCGCCCGGTGCGCGCCGAGCGCTGAGTGCGCTCCACGGTGAGCAGGCCGGAGACCGCCACCTTCTCGCCGCGGGTGATCGCCTCGACCAGCTCGTCGTGCAGGCCGTCGATGACCGAGTTCACGGTCGACGTCGGGACGTCGGCGCGCTTGGCGATGGCGGAGATCAGTTCGCTCTTGTTCACAGTGTTCCTCTCGGTGTGGTGGTAGGCGGCCCGGACCGCCGGGCACGCTGCCATGACAGGGCCGGGTCCCGCTCCTGCGACCCCGCGGGGTCCCTGGAGCTCACCGCCGTACCGGTCTCTCGAGCGACCCGGAAGAGTGGAACGGGCCTGTCGGACGAGAGGTGGTCTGGCACGGCATGGCACCCGTGCCGACGCGGCGAGGTGGTCTGTCAGCGTGGAGGCGTCGCGACCTCGTTCGCTATGCGTTGCCCGCAGGCTGGCCATCGCGCGCCGTCATGCTCGGGACCACTGCGGGGTTGGCCACTACGGTGCCGGCCGTCAGGCGGTATGCCTCGGCGAGCTCGTGCAGGAGCGCGGCCTTCTCCCCCGCCTTGAGCGCAGCCTTCATGTTGCTCTGGGCCTGATCCGCGATCGCGGTGAACAGCGCGTCCTGCGCTCTGCGCCTGGCCTCACTCACGAGATCCGCCTCCCCTCAGTTGTGCGTGTCAACGCTGTTGAGAGCATGGCCGCCCGCTCGCCCGCCCGCCGCGGACGACCATGTGGTTCACCCGATCGAGCGCTCTGCTGGCCGCACTCGCTCCGGCGGCACCGTTGGCAGATGCTTCCCGACGCCCCGGTCGTACCGAACGCAGTACTCGACATCCGGTGCGCGCCCGCCGTGCCGCTCGAGGTCGAGTCGGCCCTTCAGGGTGTCGTTGATCGACTCGATGACCAGGGGCAGCGGCCCGGAGAACCGCGCGCCGGATGGGGGCGGCTCCTCGGCGCGGACGACGCCACGGGAGTGTCTCCCGATCAGGGTCGCCCGCCGCCGACAACGGTCACGCCGTGGCGAAGCCGGACCGGAGGGGCTCGCTGACCGCTCCCGGGGCTGTCGTCAGGCACCCGTGCGCGGCCCCTGCCAGATGTCGATGCCGGCGTCCACGGCGTGCTCGTCGATCGCGCCCAGTTCCTCGTCGCTGAACGACAGCTGGTCCAGCGCGCCGACGTTCTGCTCGAGCTGGTCGACGCTGCTCGCGCCGATGAGCACGGTGGTCACCCGCGGGTCGCGCAGCGCCCAGGCCAGCGCCATCTGGGCCAGCCCCTGCCCGCGGCCCTGCGCGATCTCGTTCAGCGCGCGGACGTGCCCGAGCGCCTCCTCGGTGAGCAGGTCGCTCGACAGCGACTTGTCCTGGCTGGCCCGCGAGCCCGCCGGGACGCCGTCCAGGTACTTGGCGGTCAGCATGCCCTGGGCCAGCGGCGAGAAGGCGATGCAGCCGGCGCCGACCCGTTCGAGGGTGTCGAGCAGGCCCTCGGTCTCGATCCAGCGGTTGAGCATCGAGTACGACGGCTGGTGGATGAGCAGCGGCGTCCCGAGGTCGGCCAGGATCGCCGCCGCCCGCGCGGTGTCCTCCGGGCCGTAACTGGAGATGCCGACGTAGAGCGCCTTGCCGGCCTGGACGGCGCTGTGCAGCGCGCCCATCGTCTCCTCGAGCGGCGTGGTCGGGTCGGGCCGGTGTGAGTAGAAGATGTCGACGTACTCGAGGCCCATCCGGCGCAGCGACTGGTCGAGGCTGGCGAGCACGTACTTCCGCGAGCCGCCGCCCTGCCCGTACGGGCCGGGCCACATGTCGTAGCCGGCCTTGGTGGAGATGACCAACTCGTCGCGGTAGGGCGCGAGGTCGTCGGCCAGGTGCCGGCCGAAGTTGGTCTCCGCCGCCCCGTAGGGCGGGCCGTAGTTGTTGGCCAGGTCGAAGTGCGTGACGCCCAGGTCGAAGGCGCGGCGGAGTATCGCGCGCTGGCGGTCGAACGGGACGTCGTCGCCGAAGTTGTGCCACAGGCCGAGGCTGATAGCGGGCAGGTCCAGGCCGCTGCGGCCGGTACGCCGGTAGGTCATCGAGTCGTAGCGGGCGTCGGACGCGCGGAAGGCCATGCCCCCGATCCAACCAGCGGTCGCCGGGCCCGGCCTCAGGGACGGCCGAGGGCGGCGAGGCGCTCGGCCCGGGCGGCCCGCAGCAGGTCGGCCAGCCGCGGGTCCGCCAGCGTCTCGGGGCCGTGCACCCGCAGCTTGCGGAAGGACTTCCCGGTGCCGTCGAGCAGGCCGCCGTCGTCGAGCGCGGCGCCGTGGTTGAAGCCGAGGTTGAGGACCTGCCCGTAGACGGCGAGGTACGCGTAGTGCTCGGTCGTCTTCTTCGGGCCCACGCCGTAGCCGACGGTCTCCTGGTGCGGCCAGACGACGCGGACGACGTCCGGGTCGGTGCGCCGCACCAGCTCGTCGGCGGCGCGCACGAGGGCGGCCACCTCAGGGCCGACGGCGGCGAGCAGCGCGTCGAGGTCCTCGGGCACGGTGCGATCTCCTCTCGGTGCGGGGCCGGTCGGCCCTGGTCGGGGGCCCGTCAGGGCCTAGGGTCGGGGACGACAGCCCCGCCACCGACCCCTCGGGAGACGACCGTGCTCCGCTTCCTCGGACTCCTGCTGGTCATCTGGCTGGCGATCACCGTCGTCGGTGCCGTCGTGAAGGGCCTGTTCTGGCTCGCCGTCGTCGGGTTGCTGTTCTTCCTGGTCACCGCGGCGTTCGGGTGGGGGCGGCAGAAGGACCGCCTCTGACCGGGGTCACCGGCGCAGCGCCACCGGGACGCCGGCCAGCTGCCGGGACACCCCGCGCGCGGTGGCGATGACCGCGGGGACGTAGCTGGGCGCGGAGGTGTCCTCCGGCGGGACGACGACCGACACGGCGCCCACGACGACCCCGCCGCGGCCGACCACCGGCGCCGCGACGGCCAGCGCCGGCAGCGGCATCGTGCTCGTGGCGACAGCCACCCCCGCCCGGCGGACCCCGGCGAGGACGCGGCGCAGCCGGCCGGGCTCGGTGACCGTGTTCGCGGTGTACCGCTCGAGGGGCCCCTCGAGGACGGCGTCCTGCTCCTCCTTGGGCGCCCACGCCAGCAGGACCAGCCCGACGCCGCTGGCGTGCAGCGGCAGCCGGCCGCCGATGCGGGTCGCCGTCCGGACCGCCGACCGCGTGGCGAAGTGCTCCACGACCAGGGCCGCGCCGGCGTCGCGCACGGCCAGCTGGACGTTCTGCTGGGTCGCCTCGTAGAGGTCCTCGAGGAACGGCCGCGCGGTGTCCCGCAGCGCGCTGGCCCGCGGGGCGGACGCGGCCACCTCCCACAGCCGCAGCCCGGCCCGGTAGCGCCCGTCGGGCTGGCGTTCGAGGCCGCCCCAGGCCGCCAGCGTCTGCACCAGCCGGTGCGCCGTCGACAGCGGCATCCCGGTCTGCCGGCCGACCTCGGTGGCCGACAGCCCGGCCGGGGCCGCACCGATCGCGTCGAGCACCGCGCACACCTTGGACGCGACGCTGCGCGACTCCCGACCGGCCACCCCGACCTCCACTCCCGGAACGGATCCTCCCGACTATAGGGAGGACTGTTGTCCGGGACACAGTGACCCGGGTCCCATGGGTGCAAGCGGCCGGGACGTCGACTCCCGGTACGACCGCCCCGGGGCCGGCCCTCGCCCGCCCCGTCTCCCCTTGCCGTCCGGGAGCTCCCGGACCCCGTCTGCGGAGGCAACGTGTCCATCGACGTGCTCGCTGTCGTCGTGCTGCTCGTGGTGTTCCTCGTGGGCACCGTCAGCACGGTCAACATCGGCGCCCTGGCGCTCGTCGGGGCCTTCGGCCTCGGCACGCTCGTGCTCGGGGAGGACGTCCCCACGATCCTCTCCGGGTTCCCGGCGAACCTGTTCATCCTGCTCTTCGGCATCACCTACCTCTTCTCCGTCGCCGCCGCGAACGGCACGACGGAGTGGCTGGTCGTGTCGATGGCCCGGCTGGTGCGCGGCAACGCCCGCGTCGTGCCCCTGCTGCTCTTCGCCGTCACCGCGGCGGTCACCTCGGCCGGCGCCCCCGGTCAGGCCGCGGCCGGCATCATGGCGCCGATCGGCATCAGCCTCGCCCGCCAGTTCGCCATCCGTCCGCTGCTGGCCGGCCTGATGGTCGTGACCGGCGTCGGGGCGGGCACCTTCTCGCCCCTGTCCACCCTCGGGATCATCGCCAACGAGGCCGTGGCCAGCGAGGGCTTCGACGTCGGCCCGGTGACCCTGTGGCTGGGGACCCTGGCCTTCAACGTCGTCCTCGCGGTCGTGGTCTACGTCGTGATGGGCGGCCTGCGCACCGCCGGTCAGCGGCTGGACGACGCCGTCCGCGCTCCCGGCGGCCCGGCCGACGGCAGCGGCACCCCGCTGGAGTCCGCGCCCTCGGCGGGGACCGGTGGCGGCGGCGCGGCGACCGCGGTCCGGACGGCGGCCCCGGCGCTGGTCCGCCCGCAGCTGGACGCCGCCCGCGTCACGACGCTGGTCGCGATCGTGCTGGTGGCCCTCGGCGCGCTGGTGCTCGGCTGGGACATCGGGATGCTGGCGATCGTGGCCGCCGTCGTGGTGCACACCGCCTTCCCGCGCAAGGAGAACACCGCCCACATCAGCTGGAACGTCATCCTGCTGGTGTGCGGCCTGGTCACGCTGATCGAGGTGCTCGACCGCGCCGGCACGATCACCCGGATCGGCGAGGCCGTCGCCGGCATCGGCTCGCCGGTCGTCAGCGCCCTGCTGCTGTGCGGCGTGGCGGCGCTGGTGTCCGCCTTCGCCTCCAGCACCGGCGTGATCGGCGCGATCGTGCCGCTGGCGATCCCGCTCATGGCCCTGGGGCACCTCTCCCCCACGGCGCTGCTCATCGCGATCGCCCTGTCGGCCACGGTGGTCGACGCCAGCCCGTTCTCCTCCGTCGGCGCGCTCGTCGTCGCCAGCGCTCCCGAGGACCAGCAGCGCGCGGTCTCCCGCAAGCTGCTCACCTTCGGCCTGACGATGATCGTCGTCGCGCCGGTGGCCTCCGTCCTGCTCTTCGTCCTGCCCGCCCAGCTGGGCTGACCCACCCGAGAGGAGTGCGCCCCATGGCCGCGCCCGTCTTCACCATGGCCTGCCAGGCCTACGACCGCATGCAGCCGCTGCGCGACGGCACCGTCCGCCTCGGCGGCGCCGACCTGAACTTCCTGGACCTGCCGGTCGAGGAGACGTTCTTCCGGATGCTCAAGTTCGCCGAGTTCGACGTCGCCGAGCTGTCCCTGTCCAGCTACGTCATGACGCTGAGCAAGGGGGCGCCGTTCGTGGCGGTGCCGGTCTTCCCGTCCCGGGCGTTCCGGCACAGCGGCGTCTACGTCCGCGCCGACTCCGACATCAAGGACCCGGCCGAGCTCGCCGGCCGGACCGTCGGGGTCCCCGAGTACCAGATCACCGCCTCGGTCTGGATCCGCGGCATCCTCGCCGAGCACCACGGCCTGCCGGTCGGGTCGGTGCGCTACCGCACCGGCGGGCTCGACGAGCCGGGCCGCACGGAGAAGGTGGAGCTGGACCTACCGCCGGGGGTCGACGTGGCCCCGATCGGCCCCGCCGACACGCTGTCGCAGCTGCTGCTCGACGGGGAGCTCGACGCGGTCTACAGCGCCCGCAACCCCGGGCCGTACAACACCCCGGGCGGCGGCGGGATCCGGCGGCTGTTCCAGGACCCGGCGGAGGTCGAGCGGCAGTACCACGCCCGCACCGGCATCTTCCCGATCATGCACACGCTGGTGATCCGCCGGGAGGTCTACGAGCAGCACCGCTGGCTGGCCCAGGAACTGGTCAAGGCCTGCGCCGCGGCCAAGGAGGTCGGGCTGGCCGGCATCGGCGAGACGGCCGCGCTGCGCTACGCCCTGCCCTGGCTGTGGGCCGAGGTCGAGCGCACGCGGGCCGCGCTCGGCGAGGACTGGTGGCCCTACGGCCTCGAGTCCAACCGGACCACGCTGGAGACGTTCCTGCGGTACCACCACGAGCAGGGCCTCTCCCCGCGGCAGTACGAGCCGGAGGAGCTGTTCGCGCCCGAGTCGCTGGCCGCGTTCGTCATCTGACACAGAGGTCACCTGACACAGGAGTCACCTGACTCCGTACACGAGAGCCCCGGTCCCCCGCGGAGGGTCGGGGCTCTCGTGCGTCCGGCGCCGGTGCCGACGGGGATGGCGTCCACGGGACCAACGGCCCTGCTCGGGGCGGCGACTCCTGGGCACCGTGGAGACGCCCGCCCGAGACCCGACCCGAGGAGCACCCCCGTTGACCCTCGCCGCGCAGACGCCCCGCCCCAGGTCCGCCCCCACCGGCCCGGCCCGGCCCCGCCGCATCCCCGGCGGCTCGCCCGACGGACGGCGCTGGGAGCTGCTCGTCGAACCGACGGGGGTCACCGTGGTGATGTCCGAGTCCGCCGTCGCCGAGGCGCACGTGCGCGAGCCGGACGGCGAGGTCGTCGTCGAGTTCTGGGTCGACGGCCCCGACCTGCCCGACCCGCTGAGCGCGCAGCTGGCCGCGCAGACCTTCGCCCACCCCGCCGTCCGGGCGCACCGACGGATCCTGGTCTGCGTCCCGCGCAGCGACGCCGTCCTCCTGCGCGAGGCGCGGCAGCGGATCGAGGGGGCGCGGACCCGCGCCGCCGGGACGACGTGCCTGGTCGAGGGCCGGGTCGGGGACCGCCCTGTCGTCCCCCGGCCGCGGGTCCCCGGTCGCTGACCGCCGGCCCGTCGCGCTCCGACCGGCCGGCGGCTCGACGGCTGGCAGACTCCCCCGGTCGCCCGCCCGGCCCGCTGCCGGCCCGCCCCGCTTCGAGAGGACGTCCCGCGATGACCACCACCGCACCCGACCCCGCCGCGCTGGAGGCCGAGCGCGCCCGCATCCGGGCGGCGCACCTCAAGCCCGCCGGCGAGCGCCCCGCCTCGACCGCGCGTGGCCTGCACCACACCGCGCTGATCAGCAGCGACGTCGAGCGGACCGTGCGCTTCTACCAGGACGTCCTCGGCTTCCCGCTGACCGAGCTGATCGAGAACCGCGACTACCCCGGCTCGTCGCACTTCTTCTTCGACATCGGCAACGGCAACCTCGTCGCCTTCTTCGACTTCCCCGGCCTGGACGTCGGCCCCTACGCCGAGGTGCTCGGCGGGCTGCACCACATGGCCATCAGCGTCGACCCCGAGCGGTGGCAGGAGCTGGTGCAGCGGCTCTCCGACGCCGGGGTGCCGCACGAGGTGCACAGCGGGGTGTCGGTGTACTTCCGCGACCCCGACGGCGCCCGCATCGAGCTGATCGCCGACCCGCTCGGGGAGATGTACGGACACCACGTCCTGTGACCCCGGGCGGCCCCTCCCAGCAGGGAGCGCGCCATGAGGCGACTCGTCGACATCTCCGTCCCACTGATGGCCGGCATCGCCTCGGACCCGCCCGGCCTGCTGCCGGAGATCGACTACTACACGCACGAGCAGACCGCCGAGGAGGTCGTCTCCTACTTCCCGGGGCGACCGTCGACGACCTGCCCGACCGGGAGGGATGGGCGCTCGAGCGCGTCCGGATCGCCACGCACAGCGGCACGCACGTCGACGCCCCGTACCACTACTCGAAGGTCATGGACGGCGGCGCCCGTGCCATCACGATCGACGAGGTCCCCCTGGAGTGGTTCCTGCAGCCGGGCGTGAAGCTGGACTTCCGGCGCTTCCCGGACGGGTACGTGCTCAGCGCCGCGGACGTCGAGGCGGAGCTGGCGCGCATCGACCACGCGCTCGCTCCGTTGGAGATCGTCCTCGTCAACACCGCGGCCGGTGCTCGCTACGGCCAGGAGGACTACGTCGCCTCCGGCTGCGGGATGGGGCGGGAGGCCACCCTGTACCTGCTGGAGCGGGGCGTCCGGCTGACCGGCACCGACGCCTGGAGCTGGGACGCGCCGTTCGTGCACACGGCTCGCCGCTTCGCCGTCGACCACGACCCCTCGGTGATCTGGGAGGGGCACCGCGCCGGCCGGGAGATCGGCTACTGCCACATCGAGAAGCTGCACAACCTCGAGGCCCTGCCGCCCACCGGGTTCGAGGTCTCCTGCTTCCCGGTGAAGGTCTCCTCCGCGTCGGCCGGGTGGACCTGCGCCGTCGCGATCTTCGAGGACTGACCGGCCGCCCACGCCCGTGCGCACCCGGGAACCGGGCAGGGGGTCGCTGCCGTGTGGGCCCCGCTCCTCCCGGGCGGCGCACCGCCCGGCCGGTCAGGCGGGGGTCAGCTCGGTCTGGTGCAGGACCTCCCCGCCGACGGTCCGCAGCTGCACGGTCATGACCCCGCTCGCCCCGTCGATGCGGACGGAGCCGAGGAACTGGGACGTGTCGCCCGGCGCCCGGTTCGGGGTGTCGGCGACCCGGGAGAAGACCACCCGGGGGCCGAACGTGCCGTCGAGCGCACTGCGCCCGAAGGGCGCGGCGTGCAGCGGGCCGGAGACGAACTCCCAGAACGGGTCGAAGTCGGGGAAGGCCGCGCGCTGCGGGTCGTAGTGGTGGGCCGCGGTGTAGTGGACGTCGCCGGTGAGCCAGACGACGTTGCGCACCCCGCTCCGCCTGAGGTCCGACAGGAGGCGGGCGATCTCCAGCTCCCGGCCGGCCGGTCGCCCCGGGTCGCGGTCGGCGACGCCGTCCACGTCGATCGGACCGTCGGGCACCACGAGCCCGATCGGCATGTCGGAGGCGACCACCTTCCACAGCGCCCGGGACGTGGTCAGCCGCCGGGTGGCCCTGGCGAGCTGCTGCTCCCCGAGGATGCGGGCGCCCGGCCCGCCGGTGGTGGTGTCCCCCGTGTTCGGACCGCGGTGACTGCGCAGGTCGAGGGCGACGACGTCCAGCAGCGGGCCGTAGGACAGGACGCGGTCGATGCGGCTGCCGGCGACCGGTGTGTACTCGAGGAAGGCCCGCCGGCCCCGGGCGGCGAGCGTGTCGACGTCGGTCACGGTGTACCGGTGGTCGTCCAGGACCTCGCGGGGGTACCAGTTGTCGGTCACCTCGTGGTCGCTCCACTGGAGGAACTGCGGGACCTCGGCGGTGAAGCGGCGCACGTTGTCGTCGAGCAGGTTGTACAGGAACTGGCCCCGGTACTCGTCCAGGGTCTCGGCGACCTTGCTCTTCGCCGGGGTGACCACGTTGCGCCACACCGTGCCGTCGGGGAGGACGACGGTCTCCGTCAGCGGCCCGTCGGCGTAGACGTTGTCGCCGGAGTGGACGAAGAAGTCCGGCGCGAGCCGGCGGACCGCCTCGAAGCCGGTCATGCCGCCGGTGCCGGGGTTGATCCCCCAGCCCTGCCCGGCGACGTCGCCGGACCAGCTGAAGCTCACGTCCCGCCGGTCGACCGGGGCGGTGACCAGCCGGCCGACGAGCGGTTCGCCGGCGCGCCCGGGGTCGTCGTCCCCGGTGAAGGTGACCCGGTAGAACAGCTCCGTCCCCGGCGGCAGGCCGTCGACCAGCACCTTCCCGGTGTGGTCGGTGTCCGGCCCCACGTCGATCCACCGCTGCGCGTGGGGCCTGCGGAAGTCCGCCGTGGCGGCCACCTCGACGTGCATCCGGGCCGGGCGGTCGGTCCTTGACCAGACGACCGCCGAGCGTGCGGTCACGTCCCCGCTCTGCACGCCCCACCGTGCCTCGGGTCGCGACCGCAGGAGCGCCGGGCCGCCGAGCGCGAGTGACCCACGGCCGGCGAGACCGCCGAGGCCCACGCCGGCCCCGACGAGGACGGCGCCCTGCAGCAGCTGCCGCCGGGTGAGGTCCCGAGGGGCACCGGTCCGGCCGCGGCGGGTCGGGGGATCGGGCATGTCCGTCTCCGTCCTCCAGCCGTGCGCCACCACCGTCCCGTCGTGGATCGACCTGCAGTCGACACCCGGGCGAGCCCTGGGGAAAGCCCGATCGTCCCGGTGCAGGCAGGGCCCGAACGCACCCGACTGTGTCGCAGTCCACGGGACGCGCGGACGCGCGTCCCGACCAGCGCGTCCGTCTCACGAACACCACGGTGTGACGGCCGTCACGGCGACAATGCACATGACAGTACGTAGCGTTTTGGCTGCGCTCAGCAAACGAGAGCGCGGCGCCGGTCCGCCAAACCCTGCCCACCGGCTGCCATCCACACCGACCTCAGGGCAGGGGTGGGGGACCCACGTTCCACGGCGCGCTCCGGCTCACGGCACGGCGCGTCTCGGGGTGGAGCCGCGATCCGCGGCCGGGCACCGATCGCCCGAACCCGACAGCTCACCTCGCCGGCGGTGATCGGAGACCACCCATGGCAAAGCACCGCGCGCCCCGCTACGTCCGCACCAAGAAGGCGATCGCCAAGGCCCCCGTCGCGGCCGGGGCCACCGTCGTCGGACTCGGCGTCCTCAGCAGCTCCCCGGCCCAGGCCGCGGACGGGACCCCCTCCACCACCGTCGCGGAGGCACCGGTCCTCGCGCCGGCCCCCGCCGCCGAGCCGGCCCCCGCCGCGGTGGACGACTACACGGTCCAGCTCGGCGACACGGTCGCGGAGATCGCCGGTGCGGTCGACCAGCCGTGGCGGGAGCTGTACGAGCGCAACGTCGGCGTGATCGGCAGTGACCCGAACCTGATCGTCCCGGGTCAGGTCCTGCTGGTGACCGGCGCCACCTCGGCCGCCTCGGCCGCTCCGGCTGCCCCGGCGGCGCCCGTCGAGGCAGGCAGCGTGGGCAACTCGGCGCCAGCGGCCGTCGCCGCCGCCGCTCCGGCGGCCCCGGCGCCTGCGCCCGCGCAGATCAGCAACAGCGCCGGGCCGATCAAGCCGGCCGCGCAGGCCGCCGCGAACGCCGTCGTCTCCGACGTGCCCGGCGCCGCCGGCATCACCCTCGGCGGCACCCGCGCCAGCGCGGTCGACCCGCACGGTCACCCCTCCGGGCTGGCGGTGGACTACATGGTCCTGACCGACGCCGCCCTCGGCGACGCCATCGCCCAGTACCACATCGACCACTGGGACGAGCTCGGCGTGGAGTACGTCATCTGGCAGCAGCGGATCCTGACCTCGCCGACCGGGGCCTGGAAGCCGATGGCCGACCGCGGTGGCGTGACGGCCAACCACTTCGACCACGTCCACACCAACTACCGCGGCTGACCCCTCGGCCCACGACTCCCCCGGGCCCCGGCCGCCGCGCGCGGCCGGGGCCCGCGTGCCCTCCGGGACGGGTCATGTCTCCGGCGCGATCCGGTACGGCGCGGTGCCGCCGGCGTCGACCTGGAAGGCCATGCCGGTCACGTAGCGCGCCTCGTCGGAGGCGGGAACAGGACGGCGTTGCTGATGCCGACCGCCTCGACCCAGGGGACCGGGAGCGCGTTGACCGCCTTGCAGCCCTCGGCGGCCTCCTCCCGGCTGGCTCCGGGCAGGCCGAACACCTCGTACGTGGCCGGGTTCTGCACCATCGGGGTGTCGACCGTGGTCGGGTGCACCGAGTTCACCCGGATCCGCGCCGGCGCGAGCTCGACGGCCAGCGTGCGCATCAGCCCGGTGACGCCGTGCTTGGCGGCTGGGTAGTGGCCCGAGTTCGGGAACGCCACCAGGCCCGCCGTCGAGCTGGTCAGGACGATCGACCCGCCCTCGCCCCGCTCCAGCATCGGGCGGGCGGCGGCCGTGCCGACCAGAGAGGCCACCTCGCCACCGTCCACGCCTCCCCGTCGGACCGGTATCGCACCGAGCACGCGAGGGTCACCGGCGCCTGCGCCCTGGGACCGTCACCTCCCGCGTCGGTTCATCCGCTGCGGGTGAGGCTCGCAGACGGCGGAGGACACCAGCATCAGGACCCCGGGGAGACGCGCTCACGGGGAGGCCGCGGTGCGGTGGTTGACCGAGCAGTTCATCGCCCACCCGGAGATCGCGGGCCTCCTGGCTCTCGGGGGGCCGCAGCGGCCGGTCCGCACCTCAGCGGCCGACCCGCACGGCGAGCGGTACGAGCAGGCCGGCCGGTCTCTGGCCGCGATCGGCCGGCCGCACGTCGAGGAGGAGCAGAAGGCGCAGCAGGGCGGATGAGCTCCTGCCCGCGGCGACAGCGCGGCTCCCGCCACGCACCGCCCGACGTGCCGGCGACCGACCCCGCCGGCGGCCCTCCGGCGCCGACGCCCGCGGGCTGGTGCAGCTCGTCCTGCTCGCCGCCGCCATCGGCATCCCGGCGGCGGTGCTCGCCGCCGCCTTCCTCGCGCTCGTCCACCTCGTCGAGAGCTGGCTGTGGGACGACCTGCCATCCGCGCTAGGGGCGTCGGCGCCGCCGTGGTACCTCGTGCTGGGCCTGCCCGTGGTGGGTGCGGCGGTGGTCCTCGGCGCCCGCGCTCTGCTGACCGGGGACGGCGGCAACTCACTGCTGCTGGGGCTGGCGGGGCCGCCCGTCGCGGTGCGCGCCGCCCCCGGGGTGGCCCTGGCCGCCCTCGGGACGTTGTGCTTCGGAGCCGTGCTGGGTCCCGAGGCCCCGGCTCATCGCCCTCGGCTCGGCGGTGGGCGCGGCCCCCGTGCCGCTGGCCCGGCTCGGCCCGCGGGAGGGACACGTGCCGCGGACCGCGGGCGAGTTCTCGGCGATCTCCGCGCTCTTCGGTGGCCCGCTGGTGGCCAGCTTCATGCTGATCGAGAGCGGCGTCGCCCTGGGCGCGGCCCCGATCCTGGCGCTGCCCAGTCGGGCCTGCCTGCGATCGACGCCGAGACCTCGGTGACCGTGCTGCTCCTGCTCCTCGTCGCGAAGGCGCTCGGCTACGCCATCAGCCTCGGGTGCGGCTTCCGCGGTGGGCCGATCTTCCTCGGGATCGCGCTGGCGATGATCCCGACGGTGTTGCTGGGCACCTCGCCGACCCTCGCGGTCGCCATCGGTGCCGCGGTCGGCATGGTGGCGGCCACCCGGCTGCCGTTCTCCCCCGTGCTGTTCGCCGCGCTCCTCGTGGGCAGCGAGGCCCAGGACGCCGTCCCAGCGGGGGTCCTGGCGTCGGCCGCTGCCTGGCTGACCGTGACCGCGCTGACCCGTCGCCGGGCGGCGGGCCCGGCGACCACCGGTTGAGACGGGTTCGTCTCCCGGAGCGGGGGTCGGCGGGCGGAGATCCGACGCGGGTGGACCTCGAGGAGGGTTGCTCGGGGACGTCGGTCCAAGGTGGTCGGCATGGTGCTGCGCCTCGTCGGGGCCATCGCCGGGTCGCCTGCTGGCCCCGCTCGTCGTCGGCGCCGTCTCGTCGACCAGCTGAGCCGCCGGGGCGGCGGGGCTCCACCGCCTCCCGTCGGTGAGACGGCACCGGCCCGGCCCCTCGAGGGGACCGGGCCGGTTGACGACCTCAGCGGTCAGGGACGTCCCGCCCGCCGGGTCCGGACGTCGCCGCCCGAAGTCGGGCGTCGCCGTCCGCCCGGCAGGGGACCTGCCCCGGCCGACTCAGCTCATCAGCTGCAGCCGCTGGTGGAGCCGCAGCCCTCGCAGACGTAGCAGCTGCCGGCCGGGCGCATCTTCGTGCCGCAGGTCATGCACAGCGGCGCGTCGGTGGCGGTCCCGGTGACCAGCTCGAGCAGCTCCGCCGAGGAGTGCGCCTCCTTGACCGGCTTCTCCGCCTTCGGCTCCGGCTTGGCCGGGCCCTCGGCCGGCGCGGAGGTCCGCAGGGCCTCCAGGTCGACCTCGTCCTCCTCGACGACCTCGGCGGTGGAGGCCGAGGTGCCGTAGCCGGAGACCTGGGCGGCCCGCTCCTCGGCGCTGAAGATGCCGAGGTTGGCGCGCTTCTCCACCGGCAGGTGGTCGAGGGCCAGGCGACGGAAGATGTAGTCCATCACCGACTGCGCGATCCGGATGTCCGGGTCGTCGGTCATGCCGGCCGGCTCGAACCGCATGTTGGTGAACTTCTGGATGTAGGTCTCCAGCGGCACACCGTGCTGCAGCGCGATCGAGATGCCGATCGAGAAGGCGTCCATGACGCCGGCCAGGGTCGAGCCCTGCTTGCCCAGCTTGAGGAAGACCTCGCCGAGGCTGCCGTCCTCGTACATGCCGGCGGTCATGTAGCCCTCGGCCCCGGCCACGCTGAACGACGTCGTCATGCTGGTCCGCTTCTTCGGCAGCCGCTTGCGCACCGGGTGCGCGAGCGCCGTGGGAGCGGGCGCCTCCGTGGCCGAGGCCGTCGCGTCGGCCTTCTTGGCCTTGGCGTCGGAGAGCGGCTGGCCCACCTTGCAGTTGTCGCGGTAGATCGCCAGCGCCTTGAGGCCGAGCTTCCAGCCCTGGAAGTAGATGTTCTCGACGTCCTCGACCGTCGCCGTCTCCGGCATGTTGACCGTCTTGCTGATGGCGCCGGAGATGAACGGCTGCACCGCGGCCATCATCCGGACGTGGCCCATCGGGGAGATGGCCCGCTCGCCCATCGCGCAGTCGAACACCTCGTAGTGCTCCGGGCGCAGGCTCGGGGCGTCCACGACGTGGCCGTGCTCGGCGATGTACTCGACGATCGCCTCGATCTGCTCGTCCTGGTAGCCCAGGCTGCGCAGGGCCCGCGGCACGGTCTGGTTGACGATCTGCATCGAGCCGCCGCCGACCAGCTTCTTGTACTTGACCAGCGAGAAGTCCGGCTCGATGCCGGTCGTGTCGCAGTCCATCATGAAGCCGATGGTCCCGGTCGGGGCCAGCACGGAGGCCTGGGCGTTGCGCCAGCCGTTGTCCGCGCCGATCTCCAGGCACTCCTGCCACTGGGCGGTGGCGGCCTTGAGCACGTCGGCGTCGTCGGCGCCCACCGGGCGGATGGCGTCGTTGGCGGCGGCGTGCTTGCGCATGACCCGCGCGTGGGCGTCGGCGTTGCGGGCGTAGCCCTCGTACGCGCCGACGATGCCGGCGAGCTCGGCCGAGCGGCGGTAGGCCGTGCCGGTCATCAGCGAGGTGATCGCCGCGGCGAGGGTCTGGCCGCCCCGCGAGTCGTAGGCGTGGCCGGTCGCCATCAGCAGCGCACCGAGGTTGGCGTAGCCGATGCCGAGCTGGCGGTAGGCGCGCGTGGTCTCACCGATCGGCTCGGTCGGGAAGTCCGCGAAGCAGATCGAGATGTCCATCGCCGTGATGACCAGCTCGACGGCCTTGACGAAGTTCTTCGCGTCGAACGTGCCGTCGTCCTTGAGGAACTTCATCAGGTTCAGCGACGCGAGGTTGCACGAGCTGTTGTCCAGGCTCATGTACTCCGAGCACGGGTTGGACGCGTTGATCCGGCCGGTCTCGGGGTTGGTGTGCCAGTCGTTGATCGTGTCGTCGTACTGGATGCCCGGGTCGGCGCACTCCCAGGCGGCCTGGGTGACCTTGCGGAACAGCGCCTTGGCGTCGACGGTCTCGATGACCGACCCGTCGAGCCGGGCGCGCAGGCCGAAGTCGGTGCCGTCCTCGACCGCGCGCATGAACTCGTCGGAGACGCGGACGGAGTTGTTGGCGTTCTGGTACTGGACGCTGGTGATGTCCTTGCCGCCGAGGTCCATGTCGTACCCGGCGTCCCGCAGCGCGCGGATCTTGTCCTCCTCGCGCGCCTTGGTCTCGATGAACTCCTCGATGTCGGGGTGGTCGATGTCGAGGACGACCATCTTGGCCGCGCGACGGGTGGCGCCACCGGACTTGATCGTGCCCGCGGAGGCGTCGGCACCGCGCATGAAGGAGACCGGGCCGGAGGCCGTGCCACCGGAGGACAGCAGCTCCTTGGACGAGCGGATCCGGGAGAGGTTCAGGCCGGCCCCCGAGCCGCCCTTGAAGATCAGCCCCTCCTCCCGGTACCAGTTGAGGATCGAGTCCATCGTGTCGTCGACGGCGAGGATGAAGCAGGCGCTGACCTGCTGCGGGGCGCTCGTGCCGACGTTGAACCACACGGGGCTGTTGAAGCTGAAGTACTGGTGCAGCAGCATCCAGGTCAGCTCGTGCTCGAAGATCTCCGCGTCGCCCTCGGTGGCGAAGTAGCCGTGCTCACGGCCGGCCCGGGCGTAGGTCAGCACCACCCGGTCGATCAGCTGGCGCAGGCTGCTCTCGCGCTGCGGCGTGCCCACGGCGCCACGGAAGTACTTCGTCGTGACGATGTTGGTGGCGTTGATGCTCCACTCGGCGGGGAACTCCACGCCGCGCTGCTCGAAGTTGATCGAGCCGTCCCGCCAGTTCGTCATGACGACGTCACGACGCTCCCAGGTCACCTCGTCGTACGGGTGCACCCCGGCGGTGGTGAAGACGCGCTTGACCTTCAGGCCCTTCCCCCGGGTCGGCGCCTTGGCGGCGCGACGCGTGCGGCCCGTCAAGCGATCCTCGGTCTCGGTCACGGAGCTCTCCCTCTGTTGCTGGTGGGCAAGGCGGCTGGGGAAGAGAGCCGCTCTTGTTCTAACGGGTGGTGCTGACAGTTCTCAGGTGCCGGCGGCGCTGCCGGTGGAGGCGGCCTGGCTCCGCCCGCTCCCCCGCCGGCGCGGGGCCGGAGGGGTGTCCTGCATGCCAGGGAGCGGCGGGGTCCCGGCGGCGACGTGCCGGGCCCGGAGCTCGGTGATCTCCTTCTCGAAGTCCTCGAGCGAGGTGAACGCGCGGTAGACGCTGGCGAAGCGCAGGTAGGCGACCTCGTCGAGCTCCCGCAGCGGCCGCAGGATGGCGAGCCCGACCTCGTGGCTGGGGACCTCCGCCGCTCCGGTCGCCCGGATGGCGTCCTCCACCTGCTGCGCGAGCTGCTGCAACTGGTCCTCGTCGACCGGCCGCCCCTGGCAGGCCCGGCGGACGCCGGCCACCACCTTCGTGCGGTTGAACGGCTCGCTGACGCCGCTGCGCTTCACCACGGCGAGGACGGCCTCCTCCACCGTGGTGAACCGCCGCCCGCACGCAGGACACGACCGGCGGCGACGGGTGGTCGCCCCCTCGTCGGCCTCGCGCGAGTCGATGACGCGGCTGTCGGGGTTGTGGCAGAAGGGACAGCGCACCGCGATCCCCTCCCCTCGTGTGGTCCGTCGCTCGCCCGCCCGGTCTCGGCACGGCGACCGCGGGACGGCCGGTGCGCCGGGTCCCGGAGGCCGACTGTGGACCCTCCTGGGGACATCCGGTGGACGTCCCGCGGAGAACCTGAGGACCGGCTGTGGACGGGCTTACAACGGTGCAACTACTAGATGTAGGGGGACCCTAGGACCGGGCACACAAGATCTGCAAGCCGGGACACGCGGTCGAGACACGGCCGTGACCAGGGGCGCCCTGCCGTCCCACCCGCCACGGCGACACGCCGCGACACGCCCCGCGGCGGTCGCGCGACGACGGCGCGGGGGTGTGGTGGCGGATCGGCGCGCGGTCGTCGGTCCTGCCGGGCGGGCCGGGGCTCAGGCGCGGACGACGCCGTCGACGCGCGGGCTGCGCGGCCGCGGCACCCGGTCCCCCAGGCGCATCGGGCGGGTGAGGCAGTCGACCTCGAGCCGCGGCGGGACGGCCACCGCCTGGAGGTCGACGCGGGTGTCGTCGTCCGCAGCCCGGTGCCTCCCGGCCACCGCGGGTGCACGATGGCGGCCCGGGAAGCCGACGCCGATCGCGGGCATCTCCGCCGTGACGTCCCCACCGTGCCGGCGTCGGTGCCGAACCGGAGCCGATGCGTCGGACTGCCGCACCTCCGGCGCGCCGAGCACCCCGGCGACGAGCCGCTCCCGCGCGGCGGCTCGCCTCAGGTCGACCGGCAGCGATCCGGCTCCGTCGCCGCGCCCCGCCGCGGCAGGGGCGACGACCGCGAGAGGCGGCTCGGGCAGGCGCAGGTCGGTCAGCGCGGTCCAGATCTCGCGCACGACCCCGGCGACAGCCACGCGGACCCAGACCTCACAGGGGCCCTGCGGGTCGTGGCGCCAGCCGAGGATCGAGCCCGGCCACCAGGCGCCCTCCACGGACACGTCGACCGACTGCGACTGCTGGGTGAAGACCGCTGCTCGGCCTCCGGACGTCCACGACACGCCCCTGACGTTAAGCGCGCGACGACCACTCTGCGTCAACGACCTCGTACGGAGGGTTGACGAACCTGACCACTCCGCCTTGTCGGCCTCTGGCGCCACGCCGGGCGCGAGCGACCCGAGCGCCGCCGTCGCGCCGGGCTCAGGGCAGCTGCAGGACCTGACCGGGGACGACCCGGGCGCCGTCGAGGTCGTTCAGCTCCTCGATCGCGTCGACCACGGCCCGCACGTCCTGGTCCGGACCGGCGAAGTCGGTGGCGATCGACCACACGCTGTCCCCGGCCTGGACGACGACGCTGCGCTCGCCCGCCAGTTGCAGCTCGCCGCCACCCCCGGCCACCAGCGGGCTGAGCCAGGAGCCCAGCGCCACGCCGAGGCCCAGCGTGAGGACCACCGACAACCGGCGCGCCCGCCGGGTCAGTCGCAGCGGCGACGCCGCGGCCCGGCCCACCGGACCGCACCCACCGCGCACGGGACGGGCCGCCGGCGCACCGGGCACGGCCGCTCCGGCCGGACGCGCCGGCGCCGGCCGCGTTCCGCGGGGCCGGGTGGGCGCGGGCCGGGCGACCGTCGCAGCCGCCGACCGCACCCCCTCCACCCCCGGCGAGCGGGGCACCGCCGGTGCCGGAGGCCGGCAGGCGCCCACGCGGGACGGGGTCGTCCGCGCCCCCGAGGACCGCGGCGCCTCGCCCTCGTCGCCACCCGGCACCGCGCGCAGCCGGGGCCGCCAGGGCACCTGCACCGCGTCGTCGAAGTCCAACACCGCCTGCCGCACGCTTCCCACGACCACTCCTCCCGTAGCCCCGCCGACCGTCGAACGTCTGTTCGATTCGAACGTCTGTGCGATGTCTACCGGATGGGTCCGACAAACACCACGGCAGCTCGCCGGTCGTTTCGAACACGTGTTTGATCGAGCGCGCCGGGCACGCTACGGTCGTCCCGACGGACGAGACGTGCTGCGACAGCAGCCGGCGAGGAGGCGACGGTGGCGGACAAGAGCGGGACGTCGGGGAGCCGCCGGAGGACGGCAGGCAGGCCCGCGGCGACCGAGACGGCATCCGTGCGCACCTTCCCGGACCGGAGCGAGGCCGGGGACGGCCTGACCCAGCGGCAGCGCCGCGTGCTCGAGGTCATCCGCGACTCGATCGACCGCCGGGGGTACCCGCCGTCGGTCCGGGAGATCGGTGAGGCCGTCGGCCTCTCCTCGGCCTCCTCGGTGGCCCACCAGCTGACGGTGCTGCAGAAGAAGGGCTGGCTGCGCCGCGACCCCAACCGGCCGCGGGCACTCGACGTCCGCCTGCCCGGCGACGCGCCGGCCGAGCTCGTCGCCCCGGCCGCGCCGGCCGGCGCCGAGGAGGGTCCCGCCCCGACGTACGTGCCCCTGGTGGGCCGGATCGCCGCCGGTGGCCCGGTGCTCGCCGAGCAGGCCGTCGAGGACGTCTTCCCGCTGCCGCGCGAACTCGTCGGCGAGGGCACCCTGTTCATGCTCAAGGTGGCCGGTGACTCCATGGTCGAGGCCGCCATCTGCGACGGCGACTGGGTCGTGGTCCGCCAGCAGCCGACGGCCGAGAACGGCGAGATCGTCGCAGCGATGATCGACGGCGAGGCGACGGTCAAGACCTACAAGCGCCGCGACGGCCACGTGTGGCTGCTGCCGCACAACCCCGCGTACGAGCCGATCCCCGGTGACGAGGCGACCATCCTGGGCCGGGTCGTCACCGTCCTGCGCCGGGTCTGACCCGAACCCGCCGTCCCGGGCTCAGGAGCGGCGGCGCAGCCGCCCGCCGATCCACACGAGCACGGCGGCGACGGCCGCGGCGATGACCCCTGCCACGATCGCGGTTCCCCCGCCGTCGTCGGTGCTAAGCAGGTCCGGGAGCGAGCCGTCGGTGTGCGCGCTCGCGGCAGCGGGGGTGGGGAGCGCACCCAGCGGGACGACGGTGACGTCGGTCGGCAGCCCCTCGCTGGCCACGACCAGCCCGGTTGCGTCGGCGGTGAAGCTGATGGCCTCGCCCTGCGGCGACTCGGGCAGCGGCAGCCGGACGGGGTCGGCGGCCAGCGCACCGGCCACGTCCGAGCCCGACAGCGGCCACACGTAGGCGTCGGTGTAGGTGCGCAGCGCGAGCAGGCGACCGTCGGCCGAGACCGCTCCGCCGGTGACCATGAGCTGGCCCGCGCGCCCGACGGGGCCGCCCGGGGTCCCGGTGAGCGTGAACTCGACGCCGGCCACCTCGGTGAGGCCGACCGTGCCGGCGTCGACGAGGTCACTGACCGGGCGGTAGACCTTGCTCGCGCCGAGCACCTCCTTGGTCACCAGGTAGGGCGTGCCGTCGGGGGCGAGCAGGAGCGCCTCCACGTCCCGCGGCCCCTGCGGGAACGCCAGCCGGTACACGGCGGTGCCGTCGTCCGGTCGCAGCGCGAGCAGGGCGACGGTCTCCCGCGTGCCGTTGTTGTCGCCGGTGTCGGCCAGCCACACCGTCCCGTCGGTGCCGACCGCCAGGTCCTCGGGATCGAAGGGGTCCACCGGCGCGCTGCGCACGTCGACCACCTGGCAGGCGGTGTCGAGGACGTGGACGTCGACGCGGTCCCCGCCGTCGTTGATGGCCAGCATGCGGTCGCCCACCACGACCAGCCCGGAGAGCTCCGGCAGGCGAGGATCGGTGATCTGGCACCGCGTGCTGGGCTCGGCGGCCTCCTCGGCGTGGGCAGGCACCGCGGCACCGACGGCCAGCGTCAGCGCGAGGACCGTCCCCGCGGCCAGACGCCGCCCCGGGGTGCCGCTACGCGGACGGGTGGCCAGCTCGGGCACCCACCCAGCGTGACAGCACTGCTGCGTCCAGTGCGTGAACCACGCCCAGCAACAGGATGCCGACCGCCGCCCCGACCACGGCGTCGGTGACCCAGTGGAAGTCCAGGGACACCATGGCCACGCCCGTCGCGACGGGACCGGCGACGCTGAGCAGGCGGAACATCCGCTGCACGCCGGGTGCCAGCCGGAACTCCACGGCCTGCCACCGCGCGACTCCCCACATGAGGACGGCGTTGGCCACGTGTCCGGAGGGGTAGGAGGCGCCGTCCCGGTAGAAGAACGACCCCGGGTAGGCCGGCGCGGTCCGCCCGGTCCCGTACTTGAAGCCGTAGACGACGACGGTCAGCAGCGCCAGCGCGACCAGCACCCGGAGCAGCGGCACGACGGTGCGGCGCCGCCACAGCAGGTAGCCCACGAGGCCCGCCAGGACGATCAGGATGAAGCCGCGCCCGCCGAGCTGCGTGACCGCCCAGACCGGCCAGTACGCAGCGGAGTCCTTGAGGTCCCAGGAGCTGACCACCTCGGAGACCCGCAGGTCCATCCGTTCCAGGACGCCGCGGCTGAGCAGGTCCGCGGTCACCCCGACGGTGACGAGCAGCGCCGTGACGAGCAGCCACCACGGCGGCCGGCCGACGGAGACCACCCGCTCAGCGGGCGGGGTCGCGACGTCCTGGTCCGGCGGGCGCTCGCCCGGCCGTCGCCGCACCGCGCCGCTGGTCACGCCCTCACGGTACCGGGACGTGACCCGATCGTGACCTCGGCCGACCGAGGCGCGCCGCCCCCGGTCAGCCGACCGGAGCGGCGAACTCCTCCAGCGCGGCGGCGAGCGAGCCGTCGACCCGGGCGGTCAGCCGCGTCCCGTCGGCCTCGTGCTCCTCCCGGAGCACCTCACCGTCGCGGTGCACACGGGCGACGAGGTCGCCGCGGTCGTAGGGCACCAGCACGTCGACGTCGACGTCCGGCCGCGGCAGGCGCGCGGCGACGATCTCGCGGAGCTGCTCGATCCCCGCGCCGGTCCGCGCCGAGACCCACACCGCGCCGGGCAGCGCCCGGCGGAGCGTGAGGATGTCCTCCTCGGTCATCGCGTCGACCTTGTTGACGACGATCAGCTCCGGCACCGCCGAGGCGTCGATCTCCTGCAGGACGACGTGGACGGCGTCGATCTGGCCGAGCGGGTCGGCGTCGGAGCCGTCGACGACGTGCAGCAGCAGGTCGGCGGCGGCCACCTCCTCGAGCGTCGACCGGAAGGCGTCGACCAGCTGGTGCGGCAGGTGCCGCACGAAGCCGACGGTGTCGGTGAGCGTGTACTCCCGGCCGTCCGGGGACTGCGCCCGGCGCACCGTCGGGTCGAGGGTGGCGAACAGGGCGTTCTCCACCAGCACCCCGGCGCCCGTGAGCCGGTTGAGCAGGCTGGACTTGCCGGCGTTGGTGTAGCCGGCGATCGCCACGCTCGGGACGGCGTTGCGCCCGCGGCTGCTGCGCTGGGTCGCCCGCGCGGTCGCCATGCCGGCGATCTCCCGCCGCAGCTTGCTCACCCGCGCGCGGATGCGCCGCCGGTCAGTCTCGATCTTCGTCTCACCCGGACCGCGGGTACCGATGCCCCCACCGCCGGCGACGCGGCCACCGGCCTGCCGGGACAGCGACTCACCCCACCCGCGCAGCCGCGGGAGCATGTACTGCATCTGGGCCAGCTCGACCTGCGCCTTGCCCTCCCGGCTCGACGCGTGCTGGGCGAAGATGTCGAGGATCAGCGCGGTCCGGTCGACCACCTTGACCTTGAGGAGCTTCTCCAGCGCGTTCAGCTGGCCGGGCGTCAGCTCGCCGTCGCAGATCACCGTGTCGGCCCCGACCGAGGCCACGACGTCACGGATCTCGGCGGCCTTGCCCGACCCCACGTAGGTGCCGGCGTCGGGCCGCTCACGCCGCTGGCTCACCGCCTCGAGGACCTGCGAGCCGGCGGTCTCGGCCAGCGCGGCGAGCTCGGCCAGGGAGCGGTCGGCGTCGGCCTGCGTCCCCTCGGTCCAGACACCGACCAGCACGACGCGCTCCAGGCGCAGCCGGCGGTACTCGACCTCGGTGACGTCGGCGAGCTCGGTGGACAGGCCCGCGACGCGGCGCAGCGCGCCGCGCGCCTCCAGGTCGTAGGAGCCGGTCGTGTCCTCCGCCTCGTCCCACTGCTCGGCGGGACGGGTCGCCTCCTCCGCCGGCTCCGGGGCGGCCCGCAGGGCCCGTTCCTCGGCGCCGTCGCGAGCGGCGCGGTTCTGTGCTGTCGTCATCGTGTCCAGCGTGGCACGCCCCACCTGCCGGGGCATCTGAGTTGTCATCGCCCGGTACAACACCGCGGTCGCCCAGGACCATCCCCACGCGTGACCGCGATCCGGCCGGGTAGGGGCTGAATCCGACGACCACGAGGAGGCGCCGAGCATGACCGAGAGCGGCAGCAGCAGCCTGAGCGGCGACGAGGAGCTCGAGGACCCGGGCCGCGACCCCAAGGGCCTCAACCCGCCGCGCAACCCGCTGGGCGCCGGCCCGGACCAGGACAGCGGTCGCGGACGGCCGTCGGGCAGCCCCGGCACCGCCGGCGAGTCGATGATGCCGGACGCCCCGGAGGGCGAGGAGACCCCGAAGAGCTGAGCGACGCCCCGCGGCTCAGCTCGCCAGCCACTCGGTGGTCAGCTCGCCGGCGGCCACCACCACGGCCGGGCCGGTGAGCACCGTCGTCGTCGCGTCGACGCGGACGGTGAGCCGGCCGCCGGGGACGTCGACGGTCACCGTCCCGGTGTCGGCCCCGCCCGCCTCGAGGGCCGCCCACGCCGCCGCGCAGGCACCGGTGCCGCACGAGCGGGTCTCCCCCACGCCCCGCTCCGACACCCGCAGCCGGACGTGCGCGGCGGGGGTGAGCACGTTCACGAACTCGACGTTGACCCCGTCGGGGAACAGCCCGGGGTCGACGTCCGGCGCCGTCCCGAGGTCGAGCGTGTCGACGTCGACGTCGGTGAGGCAGGCCAGGTGCGGGTTGCCCATCGACACCGCGCGCCCGGGGAAGGCCACCCCGTCCAGCCGCGCCGCCCCGTGCCCGAAGGGCCGGGCGGGCCCCATGTCGACCCAGTAGCCGCCGTCAGGAGCCACGCCCACCCGGCGCGGGCCGCCGCGGGTGCCGACCAGGACGCCGGCCTCGCAGGCGGCGCGGTCCAGGAGGCCCTCGGTCACCAGGACGTGCAGGAACAGCCTGATGCCGTTGCCGCACATCTCGGCGTGCGAGCCGTCGGCGTTGCGGTGGTCCATGAACCACTCGCACTGCCCGAGCGCCTCGCCGAGCACCGCGGGCGCGTCGGGCACGTGCACGCTGCGGACGACGCGCAGCACGCCGTCCCCACCGAGACCGGACCGCCGCTCGCACAGCCGGTGGACCATTGCGGCGTCCAGCCGGTCCTCCGGCCAGGCCGTGCCCTCGGGGTCGGGCAGGACGACGAAGTCGTTCTCCGTGCCGTGGCCGACCAGCACCCGGTTCGCAGTCACCGGCCGATCGTACGAGCGGTGATAAGCGCCTCCGCGGCGTCGACCAGGTCGGGGCGGGCGGCGTCGAGCCAGGTGGTCGCGGCGTCGCGGCGGAACCACGAGCGCTGCCTGCGGACGAAGCGGCGCGTGGTCGACACCGTGCGCTCGCGGGCCTCCTCGGCGCTGAGCTCGCCGTCGAGCTGGCCGAGGACCTGCGCGTAGCCGAGCGCGCGCGAGGCGGTGGGGCCCTCCCGCAGCCCGTCGGCGGCCAGCGCCTCGACCTCGGCGACGAAGCCCGCCGCCCACATCCGGTCGACGCGCACGGCGATCCGCCGGTCGAGCTCGGCGGGGTCCCGGTCCAGGCCGACGACCACGGCCGGGTAGTGCGGCCGCGGCTCCGGCAGCTGGGCGCGGAAGGGCCCGCCGGTGATCTCCACGACCTCCAGCGCGCGCACGATCCGCCGTCCGTTGCTCGGCAGCACCGACCCGGCGGCGGCCGGGTCGACCGCGGCCAGCCGGGCGTGCAGGACGGCCGGGCCCACCTGGGCCAGTTCGGCCTCCAGCCGCGCCCGCACGACCGGGTCGGTGCCGGGGAAGTCCAGCTCGTCGAGGACGGCGCGCACGTACAGGCCCGACCCGCCGACCAGCAGCGGCACGGTGCCGGCCGCCCGCAGCCGGTCGATCTCGGCGCGGGCCAGCCGGCGGTACTCGGCGACCGACGCCGCCTGCCGCACGTGCCACACGTCGAGCAGGTGGTGCGGGACGCCGCCCCGCTCGGCGGCGTCGGGCTTGGCGGTGCCGATGTCCATGCCGCGGTAGAGCTGCATGGAGTCGGCGTTGACCACCTCGGCGCCCAGCCGCTGCGCGAGGGCCACCCCCAGCGCGGTCTTGCCGGTGGCGGTCGGGCCGACCAGCGCCACCACCGGCGGCTGCGCCGTCACGCGACCAGCCAGTCGGCGACGAGGTAGCCCACGCCGTAGGGGGCGACCTCCGCGTGCAGCCGCGCCCGCACCTCCCGGCCGGCGAGCAAGGCCCCGACCGCCCGCCAGGTGGGCACGCCCGCGGCCAGGAGCCGCTCGCCCTCCGCCGGATCGAGCGCGGCGAGCGCCGCGGCGTCCCCGGCGGCGAGCGCACGCGCGACGGCCGCGTCGAACGGGCCGGCGGCCGGGTCGAGGTACCCGGGTGCCTTGACCGTGCGGCGGGCCGAGCCGTCACCCATCGCCAGCACGCCGACCCGGCCTGGCAGTTCGGCGAGGACGTCGGCGAGGTCCGCGGGCGCCACCCCGAGCCGGACACCGCCGTGGCCCGCCTCCTCCAGCAGCCAGGCACCCACCGTGTGCGCGAGCGGCGTGCACCGGCCCCCCGGCCGTCGCGGCCCCGCGAACGGCACGCTCAGGTCGACGCCGAAGCCGCGCAGGTCCCCGCCGTCCCCCGGGCCGAACCGGCCGTCGGCGCCGCTGCCCACGACGACGACGACCTCGGGTCGGGGCGCGAGCAGCGCGTCGACCGCCTCGGCACAGGCCGCCCGCAGCTGCGTGGTCTCCTCCGCGGCGCACCCCTCGACCTGCGGCAGCAGCAGCGGCGGGCAGGGACAGAAGGCGACCGTCAGGGGCCTGGCGGTCCCCTGAGCGGCGGATCCGGCCGGGCTGGAGCTCACCCGAGCAGTGTCCCGGATGCGGCGTGGGACACTGCGGTGCGTGTCGAGCACGGAGAACGCCGAAAACACCTCGCAGCAGGTCCCCACCCCGGACGCGGCAGGCTCCGAGGCGGTCACCCCCGACGCGGGGACGGCGGCCGCGCCTGCTCCCGGCGACGCCGCGCTGGCCGACCCGGCCGCGGGGACGCCGGAGGTCGCCTCGCCGTCGGAACAGGTCCCGGAAATGCCCCCTCCCGCCGACGGCGCGGCCGCGCCGGTGACCGGCGACCCGGAGGCCGCCGCCCCGGAGGCCGCTCCCCCGGCGCTCGCCCCGGAGGACGTCGTCCCGGAGGCCGTCGCCCCGGAGGCCCTCGTCCCGGAGACCGCTCCCCCGGCGCTCGCCCCCGCGCAGCCGACGCCGGACCCCGCACAGTGGGGCCGGGTGGACGAGGACGGCACCGTCTACGTCCGCACCGCCGACGGCGAGCGCGCGGTGGGCTCCTGGCAGGCCGGCGACCCGGCCGCCGGCCTGGCCCACTACGCGCGCCGCTACGACGACCTCGCCACCGAGGTGTCCCTGCTCGAGGCCCGGCTCAAGGCGCACACCGGGAACCCGAGCGAGCTGAAGTCCAAGGCGCAGGCGCTGGCCGACTCGATCCCCACCGCCACCGCCGTCGGCGACCTCGACGGGCTGGCCGCCCGGGCCCGCGCGATGGTGGAGACCGCCGACTCCGTGGCCGCCGAGTCGCGGGCGGAGAAGGCGGCCGCCCGCGCCGCCCAGGTCGCCCGCAAGGAGGCACTGGCCGCCGAGGCCGAGCAGATCGCCGCCGAGTCCACCTCGTGGAAGGCCGCCGGTGACCGGCTCAAGGCCATCGTCGAGGAGTGGAAGACCATCCGCGGCATCGACCGGAAGACCGACGAGGCGCTGTGGAGCCGGTTCGCCGCCGCCCGCGACGCCTTCAGCCGCCGCCGGGGGGCGCACTTCGCCGCCCTCGACGCGCAGCGCAGCGAGGCCCGCGCGGCCAAGCAGGAGCTCATCCGGGAGGCGGAGCGGCTGTCCACCTCCACCGAGTGGGGGTCGACCAGCGCCGCGATGCGCTCGCTCATGGACCGCTGGAAGGCCGTGCCGCGCACCGGCCGGGACGGCGACGACGACCTGTGGAAGCAGTTCCGCGCCGCCCAGGACGTCTTCTTCGCCGCCCGCGCCGAGCAGGACAAGGCCCGCAACGCCGAGCAGCTGGCCAACCAGCAGGCCAAGGAGGAGATCCTCGCCGAGGCCGAGAAGCTCGACCCGTCGACCGACCTCCGCGGCGCGCAGAACGCGCTGCGCAAGCTGCAGGAACGCTACGACGCCATCGGTCACGTGCCGCGCGGCGTCATGCGCCAGCTGGAGGACCGCATGCAGGCCGTCGAGCAGCGGGTCCGCGGCGCGGTCGACTCCACGCGGGCGCGGGTCGCGCCGGAGAACCCGATGGTGACCTCGATGCGCCAGGCCGTCACCAAGGCCGAGGAGCAGCTGGCCAAGGCCGAGGCGGCCGGGGACGCCCGGCGGATCGGGGAGGCGCAGGCCAACCTGGCCACCCGGCGCGAGTGGCTGGCCGAGGCCGAGAAGGCCGCCTCCCGCAGGTGAGGACCAAGGCACAGGAGGCTCCGCCGACGTCTCGAGCCACGGAGGCGTAGGCGGAGCCTCCTACGCCTGGTTCAGGCCGGGGCGCCGATCCGCGGCATGCCCAGCAGGACCCCGGGGGTGGTCGGGCGGGTACCGGCCTCGGCGGCGTCCCCGGCCCGGGTCCGGCGGTGGGACAGCAGCGGGCCGTCGGCCACGAGGTGGTGCGGCGCGGCCTGGGTGACGACGGCCTCGACCACGTCCCCGGGCCGGACGCCGTCCGCCGCCGTGAAGTGCACCAGCCGGCCGTCCCGGGCCCGGCCGCTCATCCGCCCGGTCCGCGCGTCCTTGCTGCCCTCCCCCGCGGCGACCAGCAGCTCGACGGCCCGCCCGACCTGGGCGCGGTTCTCCGCCCAGCTGATCTCCTCCTGCAGCGCGATCAGCCGCTCGTAGCGCTCCTGGACGACGGCCTTCGGCAGCTGCCCCTCCATCTCGGCCGCGGGGGTCCCCGGCCGCTTGGAGTACTGGAAGGTGAAGGCGCTGGAGAACCGGGCCTGCCGGACGACGTCGAGGGTGTCCGCGAAGTCCTGCTCGGTCTCGCCGGGGAAGCCCACGATGACGTCCGTCGTGATCGCCGCGTCGGGCATCGCCGCCCGCACCCGGTCGAGGATGCCGAGGAAGCGGTCCCGCCGGTAGGCGCGGCGCATCCGGCGCAGGACGTCGTCCGACCCCGACTGCAGCGGCATGTGCAGCGCGTGGCACACCGCCGGGGTCTCGGCCATCGCGGCGATGACGTCGTCGGTGAACTCGCGCGGGTGCGGGCTGGTGAACCGGATCCGCTCGAGGCCCTCGATCCGGCCGGCGGCGCGCAGCAGGTCGGCGAACGCGCCGCGGTCGCCGAACTCGGCGCCGTAGCTGTTGACGTTCTGCCCGAGCAGGGTCACCTCGAGCACGCCCTGGTCGACCAGCGCCTGGACCTCGGCCAGGATCTCGCCCGGACGGCGGTCCTTCTCCCTGCCGCGCAGCGACGGGACGATGCAGAACGTGCAGGTGTTGTTGCACCCCACGCTGATGGAGACCCAGCCGGAGTAGGCGGAGTCCCGCTTGGCCGGCAGCGTCGAGGGGAAGACCTCGAGGGCCTCCTTGATCTCGACCTGCGCCTCGGCGTTGTGCCGGGCCCGCTCCAGCAGGGCCGGCAGCGAGCCGACGTTGTGCGTGCCGAAGACGACGTCCACCCAGGGGGCACGACGGACGATCTCGCCGCGGTCCTTCTGCGCCAGGCACCCGCCGACGGCGATCTGCATGCCGGGGTGCGCGTCCTTGACCGGGCGCAGGTGGCCGAGGTTGCCGTACAGCCGGTTGTCGGCGTTCTCCCGCACCGCGCAGGTGTTGAGGACGACGACGTCGGCGTCCTCGGTCTCGGCGGCCGGCGCGTAGCCCGCCGCCTCCAGGAGCCCGGACAGGCGCTCGGAGTCGTGCACGTTCATCTGGCACCCGTAGGTGCGCACCCGGTAGGTGCGCGCCGGGGCGGGCGGGGCGGCGTGGCTCAGCTCGGTTCCCATGACGGACCGAGGGTACGGCGCGCGGCCCCGCCGGCCGCCGCCGCGCCGGTGGGCCGTCAGACGCCCGGGCCGGGCTGGTCCTCGTCGAACTCCGCCTGCGCCTTGCCGGTCCCGGTGTCCGGGGCGTCGGCGAGCAGCGCGTCCGGCTCGTCCTCGTCCCTGGCCTGGTCGACCTTCCCCGGGTCGTCGACGAAGGCCGGCGCGTCGTCCGGGACCGGCCCGTCGCCCGGTGCCCGGTCCCCGCGGTCGTCGGTCATGCGCCCTCCTCGGCTCCCTCCGGCCCGCGGACCTCGCGCGCCGGGTTCGTCCGTTACCCGTTCCGGTGACGCCCCCTCCAGCGCCCGCGGGTTGTTACGCCTTCGTGATCACTCGGTGCGGTCCCTGCTGCATCCCGGCCCTAGGGTCGCCAGGGTGACCAGCCCAGCGAACACCGACGCGCGGACGACGGGAGGACCTCTCGTCCGCCTGTCCGGCGTCAACAAGTGGTTCGGCGATCTCCACGTGCTGCAGGACGTCGACCTGTCCGTGGACCGCGGCGAGGTCGTCGTGGTCATCGGCCCCTCGGGGTCGGGCAAGTCCACCCTCTGCCGCACCATCAACCGGCTGGAGTCCATCCAGCAGGGCGAGATCACCATCGACGGCCAGCGGCTGCCCGAGGAGGGCAAGGCCCTGGCCCGGCTGCGCAGCGACGTCGGGATGGTGTTCCAGAGCTTCAACCTCTTCGCCCACAAGACGATCCTGGAGAACGTCACCCTGGGCCCGGTCAAGGTGCGTGGGCAGTCCCGGGCGGAGGCCGAGCGGCGGGCCCGCGAGCTGCTCGACCGGGTCGGCGTGGGGGTGCAGGCCGACAAGTACCCGGCGCAGCTCTCCGGCGGCCAGCAGCAGCGGGTGGCGATCGCCCGGGCCCTGGCCATGGACCCCAAGGTCATCCTCTTCGACGAGCCGACCTCGGCGCTGGACCCCGAGATGATCAACGAGGTCCTCGACGTCATGACCGCGCTGGCCCGCGAGGGCATGACCATGATCGTCGTCACCCACGAGATGGGTTTCGCCCGCCGCGCGGCCAACCGGGTCGTCTTCATGGACGGCGGCCGGATCGTCGAGGCGACCGACCCCGAGTCGTTCTTCACCAACCCGCAGTCGGACCGGGCCAAGGACTTCCTCTCGAAGATCCTCAACCACTAGAGCCCGGCAGGAAAGGAACGCAGATGCGCATCACCCGCTACGCCGCCGCCGTCGGGGCGCTGGGCCTCGTGCTCGCCGGCTGCTCCAGCGAGGCCGGCCAGCAGGCCGAGGAGGAGGCCCAGAACACCGCCGAGGTCGCCGAGGACGTCCAGTTCGACGCCGGGACGACGATGGCCGAGCTCTCCGAGGCCGGCTCGATCACCGTCGGCACCAAGTACGACCAGCCCGGGTTCGGCCTGCTCAACCCGCAGACCCAGGACCCCGAGGGCTTCGACGTCGAGATCGCCAAGATCGTCGCCGGCGAGCTGGGCATCGCGCCGGAGAACATCGAGTGGACCGAGACCGTCTCGGCCAACCGGGAGCCGTTCATCCAGAACGGGCAGGTCGACATCGTCGTGGCGACCTACACGATCAACGACACCCGCAAGCAGGTCGTCGACTTCGCCGGGCCGTACTACGTGGCCGGGCAGGACATCATGGTCGCCGCGGGCAACCCCGAGGGGATCCAGGGACCCGACGACCTCGCCGGCAAGACCGTCTGCTCGGTGGAGGGCTCCACCCCGGCGCAGAACATCCGCGACAACTACCCGCAGGCCACCCTGGTCACCTACGACGTGTACTCCAAGTGCGCCGACGACCTGGCCAACGGCAACGTGCAGGCGGTGACGACGGACAACGTCATCCTCACCGGACTGGTGGCCGGCAACCCCGAGGGCTTCGAGCTGGTGGGCAACCCGTTCACCGAGGAGCCCTACGGCATCGGCCTCGCCCTCGGTGACACCGAGTTCCGGAACTTCATCAACGACGTCCTCGAGGAGGCCTACGAGGACGGCCGCTGGGCCGAGGCCTGGGACCGCACCGTCGGCCAGATCACCGGCGAGGAGGCTCCCGAGCCGCCGGCGGTCGACCGCTACTGAGTCCCCGCGGCGCCGCCGGGCGGGCCACCGCCCGGCGGCGCCGCACTCGTCCCTGACCCGGTGAGGGTGCGGTGCAGTTCATCACAGACAACTGGGACCTGCTGTGGGGTGCGTTCCTGACGACGCTCTCCCTGGCCGTCGTCAGCGGGGTCCTCGCCCTGGTGCTCGGCACCGTCCTCGCCGGGATGCGAGTGAGCCCGGTGCCGCCGCTGCGCGGGCTGGCCACCTTCTACGTCGAGGTGTTCCGCAACACGCCGCTGACGGTGGTCTTCTTCTTCTTCGCCTTCGGGCTGGTCTACATCGACCTGCAGTTCCCCAGCCGCTTCGCCACCGCGGTCGCCGCGCTGTCGCTGTACACCGCGGCCTTCGTCTGCGAGGCGCTGCGCTCGGGCATCAACGCGGTCCCGCCGGGCCAGGCCGAGGCGGCCCGCGCGCTGGGGCTGGACTTCCGGCAGACGCTGCGCACGGTGGTCCTGCCGCAGGCCTTCCGCACTGTCATCCCCCCGCTCGGCAACGTGTGGATCGCGCTGGCGAAGAACACCTCGATCGCCGCGGGCTTCGCCGTCACAGACCTGACCGCCGCGCTCCAACGGCTGGCCAACGTCAACGCCGACCAGTTGCTGGTGGTGTTCATCGCCGTGGTCCTCGGCTACCTGGCCATCACCCTCCCCTCCGCCTGGTTGATCCGGGTGCTCGAGAAGCGGGTGGCGATCGTCCGATGAGCAGCACCGTCCTCTTCGACCTGCCCGGCCCGCGGTCCCGGCAGCGGCAGCGCATCGGCACCGTCCTCGGTGTGCTCTTCGTCGCGGCCCTCGTGGCGCTGGCGCTGTGGCGGCTGGGGTCCAACGGCCAGCTGGAGCCCGAGCGGTGGGCCATCCTCGTCGACCCCGCGTCCGGCGTACCGCAGGCGCTGTGGCAGGGGCTGCTCAACACCCTCGCCGCGGCCGCCGTCGGGATGGTGCTGGCGACCGTCCTGGGCGCGCTGCTCGCGGTCGGCCGGCTCTCCGACCACGCGTGGGTGCGGGGGCCGGTGACCGTGGTCGTCGAGTTCTTCCGCGCCGTCCCGCTGCTGATCCTGATCCTGTTCTGCCTGCTGTTCCTGCCGACCATCGGCGTGCCGATGACCGCGTTCCGCGCACTCGTCCTCGGCCTGACGCTCTACAACATGGCGGTGCTGGCCGAGATCTTCCGGGCCGGGATCCTGTCGGTGGACCGCGGCCAGCGTGAGGCGGCCTTCGCCCTGGGGATGCGCAAGACCCAGGTGATGACCCTCGTGCTGCTGCCCCAGGCGGTGCGCCGGATGCTGCCGGTGCTGGTCGCGCAGCTGGTCGTCCTGCTCAAGGACTCCTCGCTGGGCTTCATCGTCGGCTACGTGGAGCTGCTCCGGACCGCGCGCAGCCTCGTGGAGTTCTTCAACTTCGAGTTCGGCAACCGGTACACCTTCCAGCTCTACGTGGCCGCCGGCCTGATCTACATCGTCGTCAACGTGCTGCTGTCCTGGCTCGCCCGGTACGTCGAGAAGCGGACGCGGCGCAGCGCCAAGGCGGCGGCCGCGGCCGAGCCCGAACTCGGCGCCGACGTCCAGATGGACGGCGGCGGGGGCGGCGTCCCGGTGGAGCCGAGCCAGCGGTGACCGGCTGGGACCCGTGGTGCGACCGGTGGTCACGCAGGGCCGCCGACCTGCCGAGATCCCTCACGTGGACACCGCTCTCCGCCCCGCCGTGCCGCCGCTCCCGGCCGTCGTGCGGTTACCCGACGGCATTCCCGACGCCGCTCAGGAGTTCGTGACCCGGCTGCGCGCCGCGGCGCCGGACTTCGCCGCCGCCGGCGGCGCCGAGTCCGCCGTCGTGCGCGAGGTCGTCCCGCCGGCCCGCCACCGCCGGGCGCGCTGCCGGGTGGTGCTCCGCTTCGCCGGCGCCGAGGAGGCCGACCTGACGTTCCTCGGGCCGGTCACCCGGCCGGCGTCCTCGGCGGAGCGCGCCTTCGACCTGCAGATCCAGACCTGGCTCGCACACGGCAGGGGCACCGACGGGGACTGGCTGGTGCCCGACGACGAGGCGTCCGACGGGGTGGCGGTCGACGTGTCGGCCTGGTCGGCGACGGCGCGCCCCGCCGGCTGACGCGGGGTCCTCCCCCGGGCGTCATCGGCAGGACGATCCGGGTTCCGTCAGCGGTTGCACGGGGCCACCATGGTCAGGCGCGTTCCGCCGGACGACGGAGCGCCGGCCGGTCCCTGGGAGCGCCCACATGACCGTTCTGGCCCCGCACCCGATCGTCAGCCGTCCGACCGCCCAGCCGCACGCCCCCAAGGGCTCGCTGCTGTTGAGTCTGGTGCGGACGACCGACCACAAGGTCATCGGCCTGCTGTACCTGTTCACGTCCTTCGCGTGGTTCCTCGGCGGCGGGCTGATGGCGATGCTCATGCGCGGCGAGCTGGCCCGGCCGGGTCTGCAGTTCCTCTCGCCCGAGCAGTACAACCAGCTGTTCACCATGCACGGCACGGTGATGCTGCTGTTCTTCGCGACGCCGCTGTTCTTCGCCTTCGGCAACCTGATCATGCCGCTGCAGATCGGCTCGCCGGACGTCGCCTTCCCGCGGCTGAACGCCTTCTCCTACTGGCTGTTCCTGTTCGGGTCGCTCACCGCTGGGGCGGGGTTCGTCGTCCCCGGTGGGCCCGCGGACTTCGGCTGGTACGCCTACGTGCCGCTGTCGACCGACCTCGGCTCGCCGGGACTGGGCGGGAGTCTGTGGATCGCCGGCCTGGCGGTGAGCGGCCTGGGCACGATCCTCGGCGGCGTCAACTTCCTGACGACGATCATCTGCCTGCGCGCGCCCGGGATGACGATGTTCCGGATGCCGATCTTCACCTGGGGAGCGGTGGTCACCAGCTTCCTGATCCTGATCGCGTTCCCCATCCTGACCGCCGCGCTCATGGCCCTGCTCGCCGAGCGGCAGCTGGACGCAGCCGTGTACAACGAGGAAGCCGGCGGCGCCATGATGTGGCAGCACCTGTTCTGGTTCTTCGGCCATCCCGAGGTCTACATCATCGCGTTGCCGTTCTTCGCGATCATCAGCGAGATCGTGCCGGTGTTCTCCCGCAAGCCGTTGTTCGGCTACAAGGGGATGATCTTCGCCCTGATCGCGATCGCCTTCCTGTCGGTCACGGTGTGGGCGCACCACATGTTCGCCACCGGCGCGGTGCTGCTGCCGTTCTTCGCCTTCCTGACCTATCTGATCGCCGTGCCGACCGGCATCAAGTTCTTCAACTGGATCGGCACCATGTGGCGCGGTGCGATGAGCTTCGAGACGCCCATGCTGTTCGCGATCGGCTTCATGGTCACGTTCCTGCTGGGCGGGCTGACCGGCGTCCTGCTCGCGTCACCGCCGCTGGACTGGCACCTCAACGACAGCTACTTCGTGGTCGCCCACTTCCACTACGTGGTCTTCGGGACCGTCGTGTTCGCGGCGTACGGCGGGGTGTACTTCTGGTTCCCGAAGATGTGCGGCCGGATGATGGACGAGCGCCTCGGGAAGCTGCACTTCTGGATGACCCTGATCGGCTTCTGGGGCACCTTCCTGGTGCAGCACTGGCTGGGCAACGAGGGGATGCCGCGCCGGTACGTCAACTACCTGCCCTCCGACGGGTTCACGACGCTGAACACGGTCTCGACGATCTTCTCGTTCGTGCTGGGCGCGTCGATCATCCCGTTCCTCTACAACGTCTACCGCTCGTGGCGCTACGGGGAACTGGCGCTGCGCGACGACCCCTGGGGCCACGGGAACTCGCTGGAGTGGGCGACGTCGTCCCCGCCGCCGCGGCACAACTTCCTGGCGATCCCGAAGATCCGCTCCGAACGGCCGGCGTTCGAGATGCACTACCCGCACCTCATCGAGCGGCTGCAGGAAGAGGCGCACGTGGGGCGCCGGCACGAGCCCTACGCCTCGGAGATCGGCGGGACGGCCGGCCCACGGCAGGGCCCGCGGGACCCCGACCCCACCTGAGCGGCCGCGCCCTCTCGACGGAGGTTCCTCCACCGAACTCGCCCGGGCCCTGGTCGGCGGGCCTCGAGGGGCGGTGCGACGGACGGGGCGGGCCCAGGACCCCGTCGGGTGCTGGGCCCGCGCCGTCCGGAGAACCGGCGTGATGATCCGGGGACGCTCACGTCGGGCCGCCGGACACCGGGCGACCGGGCTCTCCGTGGTCCCCGCTGCGTGTCCCCGCTCAGGGGAGCCAGGCGTCCAGGCCGAGCTCGCTGTGCCGTCCGGGTTCGTCGGACTCCTCGTCGGTGCGGTCCTCGTCGAGGGCCTCGCGGACCACCCACGCCGCCAACCCGGAGCCGTAGCCCTTGCGGGCCAGCATGCCCACGAGCCGGCGCTCGGCGGTGGCACGGTCCACCCGTCGCAGGCTGGGCAGACGCCGCTGGACCAGGCGGCGCGCGGTTGCCCACTCGTCCTCGTCGTCGACGAGGGCGACCGCCTCCTCGGCGACCTCTCCGTCGACGCCCTTGGCGCGCAGCTCGGCCTTGAGGGCTCGCCGGGCGAGGCCACGGCCGGCCTGCCGGGAGGTCACCCAGGCGCGGGCGAAGGCGGCGTCGTCGATGAGGCCGACCTCGCCGAACCGGTCGAGCACCCGCTCGGCCGCACCGTCGGGTACTCCTCGCTTGGCCAGCAGGTCGGCCAGTTGACGGCGGGTCTTCGGTGCGCCGGTGAGGGCACGCAGGCAGATCGACCGGGCGACCTGCTCGGGGTCACCGGGGTCGTCCTCGACCTCGTCCTCGGCGCTCGGCGGGGCGGCGTCCGTGCTGTCCGGATCGGAGGACAGTCCGGGGCGCCGCCCGCGCCGACGGCCGGAGCGGGCGCGCTCACCGGCCTCGGGCCAGCTCATCGGCGGGTCAGAAGTCGACCTTGTCGGCCGGGGCCGGCTCGTCGAGCTTCGGGCCGATGCCGAGCTTCTCCTTGACCTTCTTCTCGATCTCGTCGGCGAGGTCGGGGTTGTCCCGCAGGAAGTTGCGGACGTTCTCCTTGCCCTGCCCGAGCTGGTCGCCCTCGTACGTGTACCAGGCACCCGACTTTCGGATGAAGCCCTGCTCCACGCCGGCGTCGATCAGGCCGCCCTCGCGGCTGAACCCGGTACCCCAGAGCAGGTCGAGCTCGGCCTGCTTGAACGGCGCGGCCACCTTGTTCTTGACGACCTTGACGCGGACCCGGCTGCCGACGGCGTCGGTGCCCTGCTTGAGGGTCTCGATGCGTCGCACGTCGAGCCGGACCGACGAGTAGAACTTCAGCGCACGGCCACCGGTGGTGACCTCCGGGGAGCCGTAGACGACGCCGACCTTCTCGCGCAGCTGATTGATGAAGATCGCGGTGGTGCCGGAGCTGTTGAGCGCACCGGTGATCTTGCGCAGCGCCTGGCTCATCAGGCGGGCCTGCAGACCGACGTGGCTGTCACCCATCTCGCCCTCGATCTCGGCACGGGGCACCAGGGCGGCGACCGAGTCGATGACGATGATGTCGAGCGCACCGGAGCGGATGAGCATGTCGGCGATCTCGAGCGCCTGCTCACCGGTGTCGGGCTGGCTGACCAGCAGCGCGTCGGTGTCGACGCCGATCGCGCGGGCGTACTCGGGGTCGAGCGCGTGCTCCGCGTCGATGAACGCAGCGATGCCGCCGGCGGCCTGGGCATTGGCCACCGCGTGCAGGGCGACCGTCGTCTTACCGGAGGCCTCGGGGCCGTACACCTCGATGATGCGGCCGCGCGGCAGGCCACCGATGCCGAGGGCGATGTCGAGGGCGATGGATCCGGTCGGGATGACCTTGATCGCCTGGGCGGCGTTGTCGCCCAGCCGCATGACCGAGCCCTTGCCGAACTGCTTGTCGATCTGGGCGAGGGCCATGTCGAGGGCCTTGTCGCGGTCGAGCGTTGCCATGGTGCTCACCTTCGGGAAGTCGCGTGGAGCGGGTCGGTGTCGACGCTAGGGCGGGGGTCTGACACTTCCGGGGGAACCGGTGGACCTGTGGACGGGCACCCGGCCTGTGGACTGCGGGTCCAATCTAGCCCGAACGTGTGTTCGACTGCCAGGGTGACACGCCGAGCCGGCGACTCACCGCTCCTTCTGCGGGACGTCGTACTCCTCACAGATGGCCAGCCACACCTTGCGCACCGGCAGCCCCGCCTCGATCGCCTCGACCGCGGTGCGCCCACCGAGGGCGGAGAAGACGTGGTCCCGGGCCACGCTCTGGGCCCGCATGGAGCCGAAGGTCTGAGAGAGGCGGGACCAGAACTCCTGCAGGCGCACGTCCTCGACGCTAGCGCGCGCCGGAGGAGGACCGCCGGGAGCGGCGGGCTCCTACGCTGGTGCTGTGATCCCCAGCACCGGGTCGTCGACGTGGGACCTCGTCCTCGAGATCGGCATCGTGCTGTGCCTCGTGGCCTCGCTGGTGCTGCTCTACCGCAACTACCGGGGGCGCTGAGCCGACTCCGGCACCGAGCCGCTCCGGGCCAGGACGACCACCAGCGGGGCGACCAGCACTGCCGACACCGCGGCCACCAGCCCGTAGCCCCCGAGGGCCAGCAGCGGGCCGCCGACCACGCCGGCCAGTGCCGCGCCCAGCCCCATGAGCAGGTCCGCGCCGCCCTGCGCGGTGGGCCGCTGCCGCTCCTCGACCGACTCGGTCACCAGGGTCGAGCCCGCGATCAGCCCGCAGGACCACCCCAGGCCGAGCAGCAGCAGGCCGACGCCGAGTTGGACGGCGTCTCCTGGGGCAGCGGTGCCCGCGAGCGCGGCGGCGGTCAGCAGCAGCACCGCGGCCACGGCCACGGTGCTGCGGCGTCCGGCCCGGTCGACCAGCAGCCCCACCAGCGGGGAGAACAGGTACATGCCGGCGACGTGCACGCTGATGACCAGGCCGATGACGCGCAGCGTCGTCCCCTCCGGCCCGCCGGCATGGCCCATGTGCACCGGCGTCATCACCATCACGCCGACCATCACCGAGTGCGCCACCACGACCGCGGTCAGGCCCAGGCGTCCGCGGGAGTCGGCCCACACCGCCCGGAGCGCCGCCACGGTCGCCCGCCGCGGCCGGGCGACGCCGTCGGTGCCGACCCCCCTCAGCCGGCGGGCCAGCAGCAGGGGGTCCGGCCGCAGCAGCGCCAGCAGACCGGCCGACACGACGGCGAAGACCGCCGTCGAGATGGCGAACGCGCCGGTCAGTGGCGGCAGCCCCAGCGCGTCCCCGAGGGACTCCCCCGGGCCGGCCAGGTTGGGGCCGAGCACCGAACCGACCGTCGTCGCCCACACCACCAGCGACAGCGCACGTCCCCGGCGCTCCGGCTCCGCCAGGTCGGCGGCCGCGTAGCGCGCCTGCAAGCCGCACGCGGTGGCGGCGCCGAAGCCGAACAGGCCGGCCAGCAGCAGGGGCAGGGACGACAGCAGCGTGGCCACGACGGTCGTGACCGAGCCGACGACCGCGAGGGCGTAGCCGACGGCCAGCCCCGCCCGACGCCCGGACCGGTCGCTGATCCGGGCCAGGGGGACGGCGATGACCGCCGCCCCGAGCACGCTGGCGGTCTGCCCCAGACCGGCGGCGCTGTCGGTGCCGGCGACGTCCCGGGCCAGCAGACCGCCGACGGTGATGCCGACCGTGACGCCGAGACCGGCGAGGGCCACGGAGGACCCGAGCACCCCGAGGGTGCGGCGCTGGACGGCCGTGGGGTCCGGGAGGGCACGGGTCTCGGCGGTCACGTCGCGCCCGGCCTACAGCCCCATGGAGCGGCCGATGATCTCCCGCATGATCTCGTTGGTCCCACCGTAGATGGACTGGATGCGGGCGTCGCGCCACGCCTTGGAGACGAAGTACTCGTCCATGTAGCCGTAGCCGCCGTGCAGTTGCAGGCAGCGGTCGGCCACCTTGTTCTGCAGCTCGGTGGTCCAGTACTTCGCCATGGCCGCGTCGACCGGGGTGAGGTCGCCGCTGTTGAGCTGCAGCACGCACTCGTCGACGAAGGTCCGGGCGATGGTCAGCTCGGTCTTCAGCTCGGCCAGCACGAAGCGGGTGTTCTGGAAGCTGCTCACGGGCTTCCCGAACGCCGTGCGGGCGGTGACGTACTCGACGGTGTGGGCGAGCACCGTCTCGGCGGAGGCGACCGCACCGACGGCGATCGACAGCCGCTCCTGGGGCAGGTTCTCCATGAGGTGGTAGAAGCCGCGGTTCTCGGTGCCGAGCAGGTTCTCCACGGGCACGCGGACGTCGTCGAAGAACAGCTCCGCGGTGTCCTGCGCCTTGAGACCGACCTTCTCCAGGTTCCGGCCGCGGGCGAAGCCGGGCATGTCCCGCTCCACCACGAGCAGGCTGATCCCCTTGGAGCCGGGCGCGTCCGGGTCGGTGCGGGCCACCACGATGACCAGGTCGGCGTTGATGCCGTTGGTGATGAAGGTCTTGGAGCCGTTGAGGACCCACGCGTCGCCGTCCCGCCGGGCGGTGGTGCGGATGCCCTGCAGGTCGCTGCCCGCTGCCGGCTCGGTCATCGCGATGGCGGTGATGAGCTCACCACTGCAGAACCCGGGCAGCCAGCGCTGCTTCTGCTCCTCCGTGCCGAGGTCGCGCAGGTAGGGGCCGGCGACGTCGTTGTGCAGCGTGAACCCGACACCGGTGGCGCCGATGCGCATGAGCTCCTCGTCGACGACCGCCTGGTACCGGAAGTCGCGGACACCCCCACCGCCGTACTGCTCGTCCATGTCGGTGCCCAGCAGCCCCTGGGCGCCGGCCGAGGTCCAGACGTCCCGCGGGACGATGCCCTCCCTCTCCCACTGGTCGTGGAACGGGACGATCGTCTTCTCGGCCCAGGCGCGGACCATCTCGCGGAAGTCCTCGTGCTCGGCCTCGTACAGGGAGCGGCGCATGGCGGTCAGTGTGCCCGAGACCACCCCCGCTCCAGGAGCAGGTCGCTTCCCGACGGAAGGGCCGTTCCCGCCTCTGCCACGTGGCCCGGCGAACTGTCGTACCCGCGGGCGACACTGGTGCTCGTGTCCGCCCTCGACCGGTTCTCCGAGGCCACCCGCGCATGGTTCACCGGGGCCTTCGCCGAGCCCACGCCCGCCCAGCAGGGGGCGTGGCAGGCGATCAGCAGCGGTGGGCACGGCCTCGTCGTGGCGCCGACCGGCTCGGGGAAGACGCTCGCCGCCTTCCTGTGGTCGCTGGACCGGTTGGCCAGCACGCCGGCACCGGAGGACCAGCAGGCGCGGTGCCGGGTCCTCTACGTCTCCCCGCTCAAGGCGCTCGCCGTCGACGTCGAGCGCAACCTGCGGGCGCCGCTGGCCGGCATCGGGCAGGCCGCCGCCCGGCTGGGGCTGCCCCGCCCCGCAATCCAGGTCGCCATCCGCTCCGGGGACACCCCCGCTGACGAGCGACGGGCCTTCACCCGTCGGCCCACCGACATCCTGATCACCACCCCCGAGTCGCTGTTCCTGTTGCTGACCAGCTCGGCCCGCGAAGCGCTGCGGGGCGTCGAGACGGTGATCCTCGACGAGGTGCACGCCGTCGCCGACACCAAGCGGGGGGCGCACCTGGCGGTGTCCCTCGACCGGCTCGACGAGCTGCTGGAACGCCCCGCCCAGCGGATTGGGCTGTCGGCCACGGTGCGGCCGATCGAGGAGGTGGCGACCTTCCTGGCCGGCGGCCGTCCGGTGGAGGTCGTCGCCCCCGGCTCGGCCAAGGAGTGGGACCTCTCGGTCGTCGTCCCGGTCGAGGACATGAGCACCCTCGGGCAGCCCACCGGTGAGCTGGAAGGGTCGGCGGCGGGCAACCAGCCGCGGACGTCGATCTGGCCGGCCGTCGAGGAGCGGGTGCTCGACCTGGTCGAGGCCCACCGCAGCACCATCGTGTTCGCCAACTCCCGGCGCCTGGCCGAGCGGCTCACCAGCCGGCTCAACGAGCTGGCCTACGAACGGGCCACCGGCGAGACGGTCCCGCCCGGCACCAACGCCGCCGCGCTCCTGGCCCAGGCCGGCTCCGGCGGGGGCGTGCCCGAGGGGGTGCAGCCGGTCGCCGCGGCCCACCACGGGTCGGTCTCACGCGAGCAGCGGGCGGTGGTCGAGGAGGCCCTGAAGTCGGGGCGGCTGCCGGCGGTGGTGGCCACCTCCAGCCTCGAGCTCGGCATCGACATGGGGGCGGTCGACCTCGTCGTCCAGGTGGAGGCGCCGCCGACCGTGGCCTCGGGTCTCCAACGGGTCGGGCGGGCCGGCCACCAGGTCGGCGCGGTCAGCCGCGGGGTGCTCTTCCCGAAGTACCGGGGCGACCTGGTGCAGTGCGCGCTGGTCGCCGAGCGGATGCGGGCGGGCGCGATCGAGTCGATCCGCTACCTGCGCAACCCCCTCGACGTCCTCGCCCAGCAGGTCGTCGCGATCGTGTCGGAGCGGCCGCGGACGGTCGACGAGGTGGCGGCGCTGGTCCGCCGCTCGGCGCCGTTCGGGTCGCTGCCGGACTCCGCCCTGCACGCGGTCCTCGACATGCTCGCCGGCCGCTACCCGTCGGACGCGTTCGCCGAGCTGCGTCCCCGGCTGACCTGGGACCGGGTCACCGACACGCTCACCGCCCGCAGCGGAGCCCAACGGCTGGCGGTCACCAGCGGCGGCACCATCCCCGACCGCGGGCTGTTCGGCGTCTTCCTCGTGGGGAGCGAGGGCTCGGGGGGCCGGCGGGTCGGCGAGCTGGACGAGGAGATGGTCTACGAGTCGCGGGTGGGTGACGTCTTCCTGCTCGGCTCCTCCTCCTGGCGGATCGAGGAGATCACCCACGACCGGGTCCTGGTCAGCCCGGCCCCCGGCCAGCCGGGGAAGATGCCGTTCTGGCACGGGGACGCACCCGGCCGGCCACTGGAGCTCGGTCGCGCGCTCGGCGCCTTCCTGCGCGAGGTCGGGTCGGCGACGCCGGAGGCCGGCCGCGACCGCGCGCGGGCGGCCGGGCTCGACGAGTGGGGCGCGGCCAACCTGCTGGCCTACCTCGCCGAGCAGAAGCAGGCCACCGGGCACCTCCCCGACGACCGCACCCTGCTGGTCGAGCGCTTCCGCGACGAGCTCGGCGACTGGCGGCTGGTCGTCCACTCCCCCTTCGGCGCCCAGGTCAACGCCCCCTGGGCGCTGGTGCTGGCCGCCCGGCTGCGCGAGCGGTACGGCGTGGACGTCGCCTCGATGCACTCCGACGACGGCATCGTGCTCCGTCTCCCGGACACGACGGGGGAACCGCCCGAGGCCGACCTGGCCGTCCTCGACCCGGACGACGTCGAGCGGGAGGTGACCGCGGAGGTCGGCAACTCCGCCCTGTTCGCCAGCCGCTTCCGCGAGTGCGCCGCCCGCGCCCTGCTGCTCCCCCGCCGCGACCCCCGGCGGCGCACGCCGCTGTGGCAGCAGCGGCAGCGGGCCGCGCAGCTGCTGTCGGTGGCCAGCGACTTCTCCAGCTTCCCCATCACCCTCGAGGCGGCCCGCGAGGTGCTGCAGGACGTCTACGACGTGCCGGGCCTGGTCGAGCTCATGCGCGACGTCCGCTCCCGCCGGGTGCGGGTCGTCGACGTGCAGACCCAGACCGCCAGCCCGTTCGCCCAGTCGTTGCTGTTCGGCTACGTCGGGCAGTTCCTCTACGAGGGCGACGCCCCCCTCGCCGAGCGGCGGGCCCAGGCCCTGGCTCTCGACACCGGACTGCTGGCCGAGCTGCTCGGCCGCTCCGAGCTGCGCGAACTGCTCGACGCCGAGGCGCTCTCCGAGGTCGAGAGCGAGCTGCAGCGGTTGCCCGCCGACCGCCACGCCCGCGACCTGGACGGTGCGGCCGACCTGCTGCGCATCCTCGGGGACCTCACCCCCGCGGAGGCCGCGGCCCGCGGTGTGCCCGGCACGTGGCTCGACGAGCTGGTGGCCGCGCGACGCGCGCTCGTGGTGCGCATCGCCGGAGAGGAGCGGCACGTCGCCATCGAGGACGCCGGCCGGCTCCGCGACGCCCTCGGCACCGCGCTGCCGGTGGGGGTCCCGGAGGTCTTCACCGAGCCGGTGCCCGACCCGCTGGGCGACCTCGTCGGCCGCTATGCCCGCACCCACGGCCCCTTCCAGCCGAGCGAGGTGGCCGAGCGGCTGGGCCTGGGCGTCGCCGTGGTGACCGCCACCCTCCAACGGCTGGTGGGCACCGGGCGGCTGGTCACCGGCGAGTTCCGCCCCGGCGGCACCGGGCAGGAGTGGTGCGACGCGGACGTGCTGCGCTCGATCCGCCGGCGCAGCCTGGCCCGGCTCCGGCAGGAGGTGGAGCCGGTGCCGATCGACACCCTCGCCCGGTTCACCCCCTCCTGGCAGTCGGTGGGCAGCCGGATGCGGGGGCCGGACGGCGTGCTCGCCGTGGTCGAGCAGCTGGCCGGCGCGCTGGTCCCGGCCAGCGCCCTGGAGTCCCTGGTGCTGCCGGCCCGGGTGCGTGACTACTCCCCCGCGATGCTGGACGAGCTGACCAGCACCGGCGAGGTGCTCTGGGCCGGGGCTGGCGGGCTGCCCGGGGGTGACGGCTGGGTCAGCCTGGTGCCCGCCGACCTGGCCCCGCTGCTGCTGCCCGACCCGCTGGAGCTGCCGGAGGAGGACAGCGTGGGCGCAGCGGTGCTGGACCGGCTGGCCGGTGGGCAGGCGTTGTTCTTCCGCGGACTGTCCGACCTCGTCGGCTCCACCGACGACGCCGCGCTCGCCGACGTCGTCTGGGACCTGGTGTGGGCCGGCGCCCTCACCAACGACACCCTCGCCCCGCTGCGCACCCGGCTGGCCGGTGGCGGCACGCACAAGCGGTCGCCGGCTCCGCCGCGCGCCCGGCTCGACCGCACCCGCTACGGGCGCCCCCGCCTCGGCCGGCCCGCCATGCCGACCCGCACCGGGCCGCCGACGGTCGCCGGGCGCTGGTCCCGGTTGCCCGACCGGGAGACCAACCCCACCAAGCGGACCACCGCGCGGGCCGAGGCACTGCTGGAGCGGCACGGCGTGCTCACCCGTGGCGCGGTGATGGCCGAGCAGGTCCCGGGCGGGTTCTCCGCGGTCTACCCGGTGCTGCGCGCGTTCGAGGAGAACGGGCGGGCCCGGCGCGGCTACTTCGTCGAGACCCTCGGCGCCGCGCAGTTCGGCACGCCCGGCTCGGTCGACCGGCTGCGCGGCTTCGCCACCCCGGACCGGGTCCCGGCGGGCGCGGTCGTGCTGGCGGCGACCGACCCGGCCAACGTCTACGGCGCGGCGCTGCCGTGGCCCGAGCGGTCGGCCGGCGGGCCGGACGGGGGCGGTGCCGACGGTGGGGCCGTCGACGTCGGCGAGGGCACCGGCAGCGGACGGCGGGCCGGCAGCGGCCACCGGGCCGGTCGCAAAGCCGGCGCCCTCGTCGTGCTCGTCGACGGTGACCTGGTGCTCTACGTCGAGCGCGGCGGCAAGACGCTGCTGTCCTGGACCGAGGACGAGACGGTGCTCAAGGAGGCGGCCACGGCGCTGTCCGGCGCGGTGGCCGCCGGAGCGCTCGGCCGGATGGTGGTGCAGAAGGCCGACGGCGCGTCGGTGCACGAGTCGACACCGCTGTCGGCGGCGCTGCAGGCGGCCGGGTTCGCCGCGACCCCGCGGGGCCTGCGCGTGCGGGCGTGACCGGCCGGCCCCGGTCCCGCCCGACGCCCGCGCGGCCTCAGGCCAGCCCGAGGGACCGGTTCACCGCGTAGGCGTGCGCGTTGTACTCCTGCAGGCGCCGTGACATCTGGGCGGCGTCGATGATCCACAGCACGAACAGCGCGATCAGGCCCAGGAAGCCGATGATCACGACGGCGAGCAGCCAGCTGACGACGAACCCGACGGCGTACAGCACACCCCACTGCGTCCGGCCCAGGTAGAAGTGGTGGGCACCGAACGCGCCGAGGAAGAACCACAGCAACCAGGCGGCCGTGCTGTCCTTGTAGGGCTTGGGCAGGACCGGATACGGAGCGGCACCGTACGGCTGACCCGGGACCTGGGCGTAGGGAGGCTGCGCCGGGACGGGCTGTGGCGAGATCGGCTGCGGGGGGAACGCCGGGGACGCCCATCCCGTGACCGGCGGGGCGTAGGGCCCCTGCTGTCCCCATGCCTGCGGCTGCGGGGCCGGCCGGTCCTGCTGCGGCGCGAGCGGTTCACCCGGGCCGGGCTGGGGCGGGTAGGTCATGTCGTCTCCTCGGGTACCTGGACAGCGGTGGCCGACCACCGGCCTCCTCCTCCATCGGCAGCGGAGGACGGGGAATCCAGGCGAAGCGGACCGTTGACGACCTCTCACGGGCGCCCGGCCACCGGCGCCGCCGCGGGTCAGCGCTGGGGACGCAGCCAGCGGGCGAACAGCCGGGTGAGCGCCGGCATGACGACGAAGCCGAGCAGCACCACCACGATGCACGCCGACAGCAGCAGCCGGAGCGGCCACGGCCAGCCGGCGAGGTGTGGCATGACGAGCACCTGCAGCGTCGAGGTGATGAGGAAGACCGCGGCGATGGTGAGCACCGTCGACCGCCACCGCGGGCCGGGCGTGGCCGGACGGGTGAAGAAGCTGTCCAGCCCCGCCACGCGGGCGTACCGCTCCTCGTCGACCATCTCCTGCATCCGCTCGAGCGCCTCCCGCCGTTCCGGCGAGCTCTCCCACGCGGCCAGTGACGCGTCGTCCTTGAACCGGTACACCAGGTGGTACTCGGAGCTGCCCAGCCCCGGCTTCAGCAGCGTGCCGCCGAGGTTGCCCGGATAGATGGCGGCCAGCGCGAGCGTCTCGGCCGCCCACCGCTCGAAGGCCTGCCGCCGCTGCGGGCGCACCACCCGGGCCACCGTGACCGTCACCGGCTCGGGCACCCGGCCGGCGACCTCCGGGCGGGTCAGGCGGGAGCGGAGCAGGGTCGTCACGGCCACGGTCGCCTCAGCGCTGAGGGACCGCGCCGTCATCCCTGCTGTCAGCGGTCTCACAGCAGCACGACATCCCACAGGGGACACTGGCGGCGTGCCCGAGGGAGACACCGTCTGGCTGGCGGCGAAGCGGATGCGCACCGCGCTCGCGGGCACGACGCTGCGCCGCGGTGAGCTGCGTGTCCCGCAGCTGGCCGCCACAGACCTCGCGGGCCGGGAGGTGACGGAGGTCGTCCCCCGCGGCAAGCACCTGCTGATCCGGTTCGCCGACGGCTGGACGCTGCGGACCCACTTCCGGATGGACGGCAGCTGGCACATCTACCGGCCCGGAGCGAGCTGGCGGGGCGGGCCGGCCTTCGCCGTCCGGGCCGTCCTGGCGAACGACCGGTGGGAGTGCGTGGGCTACCGGCTGCACGACGTCGCCATGGTCCGCACCGAGCACGAGGACCAACTCGTGGGCCACCTCGGCCCCGACGTCCTCGGCCCGGACTGGGACCTCGACGAGGCGCTGCGCCGGCTGCGGTCCTCCCCCGACGAGCAGATCGGCGTCGCGCTGCTCGACCAGCGCAACCTGGCCGGCATCGGCAACCTCTACAAGGTCGAGTCGCTGTTCCTCGCCGGCGTCCACCCGTGGGCCCGGGTGGCCGACGTCCCCGACCTCGCCGGCCTGGTGGAGCGGGCGCGCACGCTGATGCTGGCCAACCGCGAGCACCCGGAGCAGAGCACCACCGGGGACCTGCGCCGGGGACAGGACCACTGGGTCGCCGGACGCAAGGGCCGCCCCTGCCGGCGGTGCGGGACGACGATCCTGCTCGGCGACCAGGGGCCCGACCTCCAGGAGCGGGTCACCTGGTGGTGCCCGCGCTGCCAGGCCGCCCGCTCCCCCATCGACCCGGCCGCCCGCACCGGTGAGCCGGGCCGGCCCCGGCCGCTCGTCGAGTCCGGCTGACCACACCCGAGTGCCCGGAGCACGACGGGCCGGCCGCGGGTGCGGCCGGCCCGTCGTCGACGAGGTGCCTCAGGCGTTGCGCTCGGGCGCCTCGGCCGGCTGCTCCACCGGCTGCGCGGTCGGCGGTTGCACGGACGGCGTGCCCTGCTCCAGGGCCGGGCCGGCGGCACCACCGGTGACCGCGGCCGGGCCCGAGGTACCGCTGGGGAGCTGGTTCATCGAGGCGCGGATCTGGTCCAGCCGAGAGGCGCCCGCGACGTCGAGCGTGGCCTTCTGCACCTCCAGCATCCGGCCCTCAACCGACGTCTGCGCGAGTTCCGCCTGGCCCAGCGCGTTGGCGTAGCGCGCCTCGATCTTGTCCCGGACCTCGGAGAGGCTCGGGGTGTTGCCCGGCGCCGAGAGCTCGTTGACCTGCTTGAGCGACGCGGCCACGTGCTCCTGCATCTTGGCCTGCTCGAGCTGGCTCATCAGCTTGGTGCGCTCGGCCAGGGTGGTCTGCAGCCGCATCCGGCTCTGCTCGACCGCCCCGCGGGCCTGCTCGGCGGCCTGCAGCGCCTCGTCGTGGCTGCGCTTGAGGTCCTCCATCGCCTGCTCCGCGGCCACCAGCTGGGTCGCGAAGGCCTGCGCCGCGTTCTCGTACTCGCCGGCCTTGGGCGCGTCACCGGCGGCGCGGCTCTGGTCGGCCAGCACGAGCGCCTGGCGGGCGGAGGCCTGCAGCTTCTCCACCTCACCGAGCTGCCGGTTGAGCCGCATCTCCAGCTGCCGCTGGTTGCCGAGCACCGCCGCGGCCTGGTTGGCCAGTGCCTGGTGGCGCTGCTGCTCGGCCTCGATCGCCTGGGCGATCTGGATCTTGGGGTCGGCCTTCTCGTCGATCTTGGCGTTGGCGGAGGCCGTGAGGTATCTCCACAGCTTCACGAACGGGTTGGGCATCGGTCCTCCTGCTCAGCGCGGATCGTCCGCCGGTCGTCCCCGGCCCGGCGGGGCCGCAGCGGTGGTCGTCACCCCCATCGTCCCAGGTGTGGCCCTCCGTGAGCCACCAGGGAGGCCCCGGAGGGCGTCCCCCGTTAGGGTCTCGGGGTGTCTCCCGAGACCCCGGTGCTCAGCGTGCTGGGTGAGCTGGTCGTCGACCTCATCCCCGTTCCCGAGGCGGGCGCCGGCCCGCAGGGGACCGCGCCGCAGTACGTCGCCCGTCCCGGCGGCAACGCGCTCAACGTCGCCGTCGCCGCGGGCCGGCTGGGTACCCCCGTGCGGCTGCTGGCCCGGCTGGGCTCCGGACCGCTGGCCGCCTCGCTGCGCCGGCACGTCGAGCTGGCCGGGGTCGACCCCGCCGGCCTGGTGGTGGCCGGCGAGCCGGTGAGCCTGGCCGTCGTCGGGCTCGGCCCGGACGGCGCCCCGGACTACGGCTTCCACGTGCTGGGCGCGGCCGACTGGCAGTGGACCGACGACGAGCTGGCCGCGATCCTCCCGGAGCGGACGGCGATCCTGCACGTGGGCTCGATCTCCAGCTGGACCCCGCCCGGCTGCGAGGCGATCGCCCGCCTGGTCGAGCGCGTCGCCGGCAGCGGCCGGGCCCTGGTCAGCGTCGACCCGAACATCCGGCCGATGCTGGCCGAGGGGCAGGTCGGCGCTGCGCTGGGCAACACCGCCGAGGCGGTGCGCGCGCGGCTGGGCCGGCTGCTCGCCCGGGCGGACGTGGTCAAGGTCAGCGCCGAGGACCTCGCCTGGCTCGAGCCCGACGCGCTCGACGACCTGGACGCCGCGGCACTGCGCTGGGCCGACCGCGGCGCGGCGCTGGTGCTGCTCACCGACGGCGGCGCGCCGCTGCGGGTGGCCCGGCCCGGCCGCGCGCTGGTGCACCGCGAGCCACCGGCGGTCACCGTCGTCGACACCGTGGGCGCCGGGGACGCGCTGGCCGCCGGCCTCTTCGCCGGGCTGCTCGCCGAGGGGGTCACCACGCGCGTGGCGCTCGAGGAGCTGCCCGACGAGCGCCTCCTGCCGGTCGTCGACGACGCCGCCCTCGTCGCCGCGCTCAACTGCACCCGGGTCGGCGCCGACCCGCCGACCCGCGAGGAGCTCGCGGCGGCTCGCCGGTGAGCGCACCGGACGACGTCGCCCTGGTCGGGCTCGCCGAGCTGTCGGCTCCCGTCGTCCGCGCCCGGCTGCTGGCCGCGCACGACCGCTTCTGGGACGTCGACACCCGCTCCGTGCACGACCCGGTCTGGTTCGACCAGTTCGGCGGCTTCGGCGTGCTGGCCCGCAGCGCGGACGGCGAGGACGTCGGCTACCTGCTCGGCGTGGTGACCGCCGACCGGCTGGCCTACGTCCACCTGCTCGCCGTGCGCGCGGACCGGCGGCACACCGGCCTGGCCCGGCGGCTGGTGGGGTGGTTCGACGAGGTCGCCCGAGGCACCGGCGCCCGGGTCGTCCAGGTGGTGGTGCGGCCGGACGACGCCGCCGCGGTCGACCTCCACACCGCGCTGGGGGCGAGCGAGCACCTGGCGGCCGACCGCGCCGGCCCGGGGCAGGACCGTCTGGTGCTGACCCGGCCCCTGGTCCGCTAGGCGGTCGTCAGCCAGGCCGCGGTGTCCGGCGGCAGCACGTCGCCCACGTCCTCGCTCGCGAGGACCGGCCGGCCAGCCAGGGGCAGCGGGCGCGACGACAGGTTCACGACGCACCGGAACGCCGTCCCGCGGTCGAAGGCGAGGACGTCCTCCCCCAGCTCCCGCCAGGTCAGCGGCTCTTCGCCGGCGAGCCCGGGCAGCCGGCGGCGCAGCCGCAGCGCGGCGCGGTAGAGCGAGAGGGTGGACGACGGGTCGTCCCGCTGGGCGGCCACGGTGAGGTCCCGCCACGCGGCCGGCTGCGGGAGCCACGGCGCGACTCCCTCGGCGGTGAACCCGAACGGCGGCCGGTCCCCCGCCCAGGGCAGCGGTACCCGGCAGCCGTCGCGGCCGCGCGCGGTACGGCCGGACCGCACCCAGGTGGGGTCCTGCAGCAGCTCCTCCGGCAGGTCCTCCACCTCGGGCAGGCCCAGCTCCTCGCCCTGGTACAGGTAGGCGCCCCCGGGGAGGGCGAGGGTGAGCAGCGCCGCCGCGCGCGCCCGCCGCAGGCCCAGGACGGGGTCGGCCGGCGTGGCGGCGTCGAACCCCATGGTCGCGGCGCCGCTGTGCGCCCGGCCGAAGCGGGTGACGTGCCGGGTCTCGTCGTGGCTGGACAAGACCCACGTCGCGGGCGCGCCGACCGGCGCCAGCGCGGCCAGCGTCCCGTCGACGACCGCTCGGATGCGCCGCGCGTCCCACGGCGCCTTGAGGTAGTCGAAGTTGAACGTCGTGTGCAGCTCGTCGGGTCGCACGTACCGGCTCAGCCGCTCGGGACCGTTGACCACGGCCTCGGAGACGAACAGCCGGTCGCCGGGGTAGGTGTCCCCGATCCGGCGCCACCGGCGGAAGATCTCGTGCACCTCGTCGACGTCCCAGTGCGGGTTGTCCACCCACGAGCTGGACTCGAACAGCGCCCCGGGGCCGTGGCCGGCGTCCGGCAGGTCGGGGACCTTCGCCATGGCCGGGGCGGCGTCGACCCGGATGCCGTCGACGCCGCGGTCGAGCCAGAACCGCAGGACGTCGTCGAACTCCGCCTGGACGGCGGGGTCGTCCCAGTCGAGGTCGGGCTGCTCGGGCGCGAACAGGTGCAGGTACCACTGCCCGGGGCGCCCGTCGGGCTCGGTCACCCGGGTCCAGGCGGGGCCGCCGAAGGCGCTGATCCAGTCGTTGGGCGGCTCGGCGCCGCCGGCGCGGCCGTCGCGGAAGAAGTAACGGTCCCGCTCGGGGGCGCCGGGGCCGCCGGCCAGCGCGGCGGTGAACCACGGGTGCTCGATAGAGGTGTGGTTGGCGACCAGGTCGATGACCACGCGCAGCCCGAGAGCGTGCGCCTCGGCGAGCAGTGCGTCGGCGTCGGCGAGCGTGCCGAAGCGGGGGTCGATGCCGCGGTAGTCGGCGACGTCGTACCCGCCGTCGGCCATCGGCGACGGGTACCAGGGGGTGATCCAGACGGCGTCCACGCCGAGGTCGGCGAGGTACGGCAGCCGGCTGCGCAGCCCCCCGACGTCCCCCACCCCGTCACCGTCGGAGTCGGCGAAGCTGCGCAGGTAGACCTCGTAGACGACCGCCGTCCGCCACCACGGACGACGATCGTCCGGGGCGGCGGACATCGGGCTCCCGGGGTGCTCGGCGGACGTCGGGGCGGGGCCGGCGACCGGCCGCCCCTGGAGGGTCGCTGCTCAGGCGGCCCCGGCCGCGTGGGCGCCGCCGCCCACCGTGGTGCCCTGCTCCTGAGCCTCCTGCACCTGCTCGACGCGGTCCTCCTCGGCCATCTGGGTGAGCCGGGCGCCGGCCTCGGCGTCGCGCGTCAGGTTCTCGCCGGACTGCGGGTCGAACACGTGCACCTTGCGGCTGTCGAGCCAGAACTCCGCCTCGCGGCCCTCCCGGATCCGGCTGGTCGCGTCGATGGAGACCACGGCCTGGGTGCGCAGCTCCTCGGAGTCCAGCTCCCGGGACAGCTCGCGCAGCTGGTTGGTGATCGCCTCCGGCGCCTCGTACGGGATGTAGGCGTACTGCGAGTCGCCCAGCCACTCGGTGACGTCGACGCGGGCGCGGAAGGTCGAGCCGAGCGGCCGCTTGGCCTCGTCGACCAGCGACGCGTCCTCGAAGTACTCCGGCCGGATGCCGACCAGCAGCAGGTCCCGACCCTGTACCGCCGCGACCCGGCGCTCGTCGAGCTCGATCGGCCCGAACGGCGTCCGCAGCTGGTTGCCCTCGAGCGTCGCCGGCAGGAAGTTCATCGGCGGGGACCCGATGAAGCCCGCGACGAACAGGTTGACCGGCTGCTCGTAGAGCTCGCGGGGCGAGGCGACCTGCTGGATGCGGCCCTTCCGCAGCACGCAGACCCGGTCGCCGAGGGTCATGGCCTCGGTCTGGTCGTGGGTGACGTAGACCGTGGTGATCCCCAGCCGGCGCTGCAGCCGGGAGATCTCCGTGCGCATCTGGCCGCGCAGCTTGGCGTCGAGGTTGGACAGCGGCTCGTCGAAGAGGAACGCCTCGGCCTGCCGCACGATCGCCCGGCCCATGGCCACGCGCTGCCGTTGACCGCCGGAGAGGTTGGCCGGCTTGCGCTCGAGGTGCTCGCGCAGCTCGAGGACCTCGGCGGCCTCGGTGACCCGGCGGCGCACCTCGTCGTCGGAGGTCTTGGCCAGCCGCAGCGGGAAGGCGATGTTCTCGTACACCGTCATGTGCGGGTAGAGCGCGTAGTTCTGGAAGACCATCGACAGGTTGCGCTCGCGCGGCGCCATGTCGTTGACCCGCTTGCCGCCGATGATCATGTCGCCGCTGGTGATGTCCTCCAGCCCGACGATCATCCGCAGCAGCGTCGACTTCCCGCAGCCGGACGGCCCGACCAGGATCATGAACTCCCCGTCGGCGATGTCCAGGCTGACGTCGTTCACCGCCGGGTACCCGTCCCCGTACTGCTTGACGATGTTGCGCATCTCGATGGAGGCCATTGCTTCCTTGTCCCCTCGATGGGTCGGTGGGCGGCGGGCCGTCAGCCCTTGACGGCGCCGTTGGTCAGGCCGGCGACGATGCGCCGCTGGAAGAGCAGCACCAGGACGACGACCGGGATGGTGACGATCACCGCGGCGGCGGCGATGGCCCCGGTCGGGTCCTCGAACTGCGAGGCGCCGGAGAAGAGGCCCAGCGCGGCGGGGACCGGCCGCGACGCACTGGTCGACGTCAGCGAGATGCCGTAGGCGAAGTCGTTCCACGCGATGAAGAAGGCGATGATCGCGGTGGTGAACACGCCGGGGGCGGCCAGCGGGACGATGACCTTGCGGAAGGCCTGCCAGGTCGTCGCGCCGTCCACCTGCGCGGCCTGCTCCATCTCCCACGGGATCTCGCGGAAGAACGCCGACATCGTCCAGATGGAGATCGGCAGGGTCAGGGACAGGTACGGGATGATCAGGCCGGGCCAGGTGTCGTAGAGCCCGATCTGCCGCCACAGGTTGAACAGCGGCGTGACGATGGAGATGACCGGGAAGATCGCCACACCCAGCGCCGTGGACAGGATCAGTTTCTTGCCCGGGAAGTCCAGCCGGGCGATCGCGTACGCGGCGAACATCGACAGGACGCACGAGATCGCCGTCGCGATCAGGCAGATGCCGAAGGAGTTCCGCAGCGCCGGGAGGAAGAGGTCACTCGCCGACCCGGTCAGGATCGTCGTGTAGTTCTCCCACGTGGCGCCCGACGGGAAGAACGAGGCGTTGGCGATGTCCGACGGCGCCTTGAACGACAGCGAGACGATCCACGCGATCGGGAACAGGCAGTACAGGACGATGAGGACGCCCCCGACGATCCACCACGTCTTCTCTCGAGTGGACATTCAGCGTTCCCCTCTCGCCTGGGCCAGGTCGACCCGGAAGCCCTTGATGAAGGTGAAGGCGATCAGCACCACGCAGAGGAAGAGCAGGACCGACACCGCGGAGCCCAGGCCGATCTCCACGCGTGCGATGGTCTGCCGGTAGGCGAGGAAGGACACCGACTCGGTGTTGTTCGCCCCCGCGGTCATGATGTAGATCGAGTCGAAGATCCGGAACGCGTCCAGGGCGCGGAACAGCAGGGCCACCATGATCGCGGCCTTCATGTTCGGGATCGTCACCCGCCACATCCGCTGCCACCACGTCGCGCCGTCGACCTTCGCCGCCTCCTGGAGGACCTCCGGCACCTGGGCCAGGCCGGCGAGGAGCAGCAGCGAGATGAACGGTGTGGTCTTCCAGATCTCGGCGAGGCAGATGACCGCCAGCGAGGACCACTGGCCGCCGAACCAGTCGGTGTCGGCCGACACCCCCGGCAACCAGGCGAACCAGCTGTTCACGAAGCCGGTGTCGATCCGGAAGGCGAACGCCCAGGCGAAGGCCGAGACGACGGTGATGACGGCGTACGGGATGAGGATGGCCGCGCGCACCCACGGACGGATGGAGCTCAGCGCCTTCGACATCACCAGGGCGAGCGCGAAGCCGAGGACCAGCTCGACCGCCACGGTCACCACGGTGATGAACACCGTGACGCCCAGCGCCGTCCACCAGACCGGGTCGGTGAGGATCACCGCGTAGTTGGACAGCCCGGTGAACGACCGGTTGGCGGGGTCGGTCAGCCGGTAGTTGAACAGCGAGTAGTACACCGCCTGCAGGATCGGGTACGCGGTGACCAGGAGCATGACCGCGAACGCCGGGCCGGCCAGCATCCAGCCGAGCTTGCGCTCGGCGCGGGACCGGTCACTGATCCCCCCGGGTGGCGCGGAGACCGGTTGTGTCTTCTCCCGCGGTGGGAGCGTCGTTTGCGTCATAGCAGCTGGTCTCCTGACAGGACGGCGCTGATCAGTTCCTGCGCCCGCTCACCGGTCTCGGGGCTGACCGACGACGGCGGGTGGTACTCGCGCTGCAGGCCACCGGTCACCTCGTTGTAGTAGGGGGTCTGCGGGCGGTTCGCCGCGGCCTCCAGGGAGGCGAGGATGGTGGGGGCCATCGGGAAGACCTCCAGCACCTCCGGGTCGTCGTACACCGCGGACGAGGACGCCGGGTTGCCGTTGGTGGTCATGTAGTACGCCTGGTTCTCGTCGCTCGTGATGCACTCGGTCGCGTCGTAGACCAGGTCCACGTGCTCGCTGAAGGCCGAGACGGCGAGGTCGATGCCGCCGAACGGCGGCGCGCTCGGCGTGCCGGCGTCGACGGCTGGATAGAGGGCCCACCCGTAGTCGTCGGGCACCGACTGATCGAGCGTGCCGGCCTCGACGGCGGCGAGCGCGCGGGAGTAGACGAACGGCCAGTTGACCATGAAGCCGCCGTCGGCGCTCTCGAACTCGGTGGCGCTGGTGTCCTCGCTCGAGGTCGAGAAGGCCGGGCCGACGACACCGGAGTTGGCCACGGTGTTCATCACCTCGGCCGCCCGGTCGGCCTCCGGCGTCGTCAGTCCGAGCTGGATGTCCTCGGGGTTCGTGGAGTTCTCCTCGATGATCGAGCCCCCCGCGGACTCGATGAGGGCGTTGAGCCACACCGTCAGCGACTCGGCACGCCGGCCCTGGGCGCTGAGGATCTTCCCCTGGTCCTGGGCCGCCGTGACCAGCTGTTCCCAGGTCACCGGCTGGGTCATGTCGAGCCCGGCCGCCTCGGCCACCGACTTGCGGTACCAGAGCAGCTGGGTGTTGGCCCAGAACGGGACGGCGACCAGCTCGTCGTTCCACGTCGCGGAGTCCAGCGAGCTCTGGACGACGCCCTCGCTGACCCGCTGGGCGACGTCCTCGGGCATCGGCGCGAGGAAGCCCGCCTGGGCGAACTCGGGGACGTACGGCGGGTCGAGGCTCATCAGGTCGATGGAGCTGTCGTTGGCGGCGAGCCGCCGGACGAGTTGCTCGCGCTGTGCGGAGGACTCACGCGGCAGCTGGGAGACCTCGAGCGTGTACGCCCCGCCCGAGGCCTCGCTGCAGCGCTGCGCGATCTCGGCCTGACCGCCGGAGTCGGGGTTGATGTACCAGGTGAGCGTCGGGGTCCCACCCTCGTCGGCCCCGCCGCCGCACGCGGCGAGCGTCGACGCCAGCACCAGTACGGCTGCGGAGCTCCCGAGTGACCTGCGGGACCTTCCCCGCCGGGCCCGGGAGGCCGGCCGGCTGCCGGTCGGACCTTCCCTCTCCTCGAACGACACCCAGACCGCCTCCGAATCGGCGAGCAGCGACCGGCGGTCGCCGCGGTCTTCGTAACGTGGCCCAGGTCACCATGGGTGTCAACTCGAAGGAAACCAGCCCGTGACCTTGGTCTGACAGGGCTGGATCCGCTGGTCAGCGCGACGGGCCCACGAAAGCGGACGGCGTGGTCAGCTCCTTGGGGGTGTGCGGCAGGACGGTCTCGAAGTACGACCGCGCCGCCTTCGTCGTCCCGACGTCCGCGCCGGCCCGCTCGGAGAGGAACCAGCGGTGCTCGAGGATCTCGTGGAAGACCTCGGCCGGGGCGAGACGGCCCCGCAGGTCCGGCGGGATGGCGTCGACGACCGGCTGGTAGGACTCGGCGAGCCAGCGGTACCCGGCCACGGTCTCCGAGACCGGCTGCCCGGTCTTCTGCTCCAGGTTGGCGCGGAAGGCGCGCAGGTCGTTGAGCAGCCGCCGCGCCTGCCGCTCCTGGACCTCGAGGCCGGTGAGCCGGAACAGGTCCCGGCGGTTCTCCCCCGGCTCGGCGACCCGGGTCTCCGCCCGCAGCGTCGCCCCGCCGTCGGGGGTGGTGACCAGCTCGACCTCGCCGACGTCGAAGCCCAGGTCGTTGAGCCGCTGCAGCCGGGCGGCCACCCGGTAGCGCTGCTCGTCGAGGGCGAAGACCTCCTCGCGGGTCACCTCGTCCCAGAGCGCGTCGTAGCGCCGGGGCAGGCTGTCGGCCACCTCGATCGGGTCGATGTCGGGCGGGAGCAGCTCGCCGAACTGCAGGTCGAGCAGCTCGGCGCCCACCCGCTCCCGGGCCAGGTCGACGTCGTACTGGCGCCGGCCGGGGGTGAGGAACGGGTGGCGCTCGCTGGTCTCGGCGTCGACCAGGTAGGCGGCGAGGGTCCCGGCGTCGAGCCGGAACAGGGTGTTGGACAGCGAGCAGTCCCCCCAGAAGACCCCGGCGAGGTGCAGGCGGACCAGCAGCACGACCAGGGTGTCCAGCAGCTGGTCGGCGGAGTGCTCGGAGGTCGGGCGGGAGAACAGGTACCGGTAGGACATCGAGTACTCGAGGTACCGGGTGACCAGGATGGCGTCCTGCCCGTCCGGGCGGTCGACGCAGATGCCCAGCACGGAGACCGAGGGCAGGCCCTCCTCCTCGAACTGCCCCAGCAGCGCGTACTCGTGCCGGGCGAGCGGCTCGGCGATCTCCTTGAGCGCGAAGACACAGCCGTTCAGGGCGGTGAACCGGACGACGTGCCGCGAGATGCCCCGCTGCGGGACGTCGAGCAGCAGCTCGGGGTCCCACTGCTCCAGCGGCTGGTGCCAGGGCAGCGCGAGCAGGGCGGCGCCGTCCGTGGCCGGTGGCCGGAAGAGGTACCGCACGGCGGCCTCCGTTGGTCGCGGGCAGCAGTCGACCGCCTCGGCTGGGCGTGTCAGACGGTCACCATCCCACCACCGCGGTCGGCGCGCGACCGCCCCCCGGTCAGGCCGGCGCGGCGTCCACCAGGACGGCGATCCGCGCGGCGGCGGCCCGTCGCGCCGGCGCCTCCCCCGGCTGCAGGACCAGCCCGACCAGCCAGGAGGCCACGACCCCGGCGGTGTCCCGGTCGGTCCGCAGCGCCGCGGCCAGCCGGTCGAGGACCTCCGCCCAGCGGTCGGGCGGCGCGGCGAGCAGACCGGTCAGCGTCGCAGGCTCGTCGCGCGCGAGCCGCTGGAGCACGGGGTGGCCGGCCACCTCGTCGGCGAGCTCCGCAAGCGCGGCGGGCGGCGGTCCGGCCGCGGCGACGGCGGCCAGGCGGTCGAGCTCGGCGGCGAGCAGCGCGCGGGCCACCTCGTCCTTGGTCCGGAAGTGGTTGTAGAGGGTCGCCTTGGCGACGCCGGCGGCCGCGGCGACCGACTGCACGGTGCTGCGGCGCAGCCCCCGCTCGGCGAACGCGCGAGCGGCACCGTCGAGCAGCCCGGCCCGCGTCCGCCCCATGGCGTTGCCGCCGCGGGTGTGGCTCCCCGGCGCGTGCGCCGGTGCGGGCGGCACCCAGCCGGCCACCGGCGCGGTTCCGGGGGTCGGGCCGGCCGTCGCCATGCCCCCTGTCTGGCACCGGGGAGGCGGCACGTCAAGGACGCCAGGCGGTTCCCGGCCGTGTCGCGCCGGCTCAGGCCGCCAGCGAGACGGCCGCGCGGGCAGTCGGGCGGGCGGGCGCGCCGACCAGCGCGAGGGCCGGCTCGGCCACCGGCTGCTCGGCCGCCTGCTCCTCGGCGGGCCGCTCCGCCGCGGGTGCGGCAGCCCCGGGCGCGGGCGTCAGCGGGCGGACGTCGCCGGCAGCGTGCCGCAGTTCCAGGCTCACCTCGGCGAGGAGGTCGGCGAGTTCGACGTCGAGGGCGTCGCAGATCGAGGCGAGCAGCTCGGAGGAGGCCTCCTTCTGCCCGCGCTCCACCTCGGAGAGGTAGCCCAGGCTCACCCGGGCGGCACCGGAGACGTCCCGCAGCGTCCGGCGCTGACGCAACCGGTGGCCGCGCAGGGTGTTCCCGAGCTGGGTGCGCAGCAGCGTCATGGCCGTCTCCTGTCCTGCCTGTGCGGAAGCGGCGGCGCCCCGTCCGAGGCGCCGTGCGCTCACGGTACGCGGAGCCACTGACCGGTACCGGGTCATCCCCGGCGCGTCCGCTCTGGGCGTAACACCCGAGGCCGCCGGCCCCTTCCCGTCCCGCGGTGCCGCGGCGGGCGGGCCCGTCCCGGGGTCGGACGGCGGCCCACCGCAGGGCTCCGCTGCGAGCCTGCGAGTGGCGGGGGCAGGGGGTCCTCTCTCAGGCGGCGGCGTCGGTGCGCGAGCCGCCGGCGGCGCGGCGGGCGGCGGCCGCGCGCATCGCCCGGGCGCTCGTGCGCCGGAGGACCAGGGCCCGGTAGACGTAGTCGAGCCCGGTGACGACGGTCAACACCAGCGCCGCCGCCATGACCCACCAGCGGGCGCTGGCCAGGACGCCCTCGAGCGGCAGGATGTAGAGCCCGATCGCCAGCGCCTGGACGACGGTCTTGGCCTTGCCACCCCGGCTGGCCGCGATCACCCCGTGACGGATCACCCAGAAGCGCAGCAGGGTCACGCCGACCTCGCGGACCAGGATCGTCAGCGTCACCCACCACGGGAGCAGGTCGAGCACCGACAGGGCGATCAGGGCAGTGCCGGTGAGCGCCTTGTCGGCGATCGGGTCGGCGAGCTTGCCGAACTCGGTCACCTGACCCCGGCGGCGGGCGATCATCCCGTCGTAGCGGTCGGTGATGATCGCCAGGGCGAAGAACAGCGTGGCCCAGTAGCGCTGTGCCTCGTCCGTGCCGCCGTCGGTGAGCAGGAGGACGGCGAACACCGGCACCACCGCCAACCGGAGCACCGTCAGGGCGTTCGGCAGGTTGACCAGGCGCACCGACTGAGGTGGCGTGGCGGCGGGGTCGGCGGACTCGGTCACGGGGTCACCGCGGGGACGAGCGCGGCCGCGACCAGGTCCACGCCGTCGGTGCCGACGACCTCGGCGCGCACCAGGCGGCCCGCGACAGCGCCGTCGGGCACCCCGGTCACCGTCGTCGTCCCGTCCGCCTCGGGGTCCTGGTGGGCGGCGTGGCCGAGCCACGTCCCGGGGCCCTCCTCGGCGGAGAGGTCCTCGGTGAGCAGCACCTCGACCTGCTCGCCGAGCCGGTCCTCCGCGCGCTGGGCGGTCAGCTCCTCGACCAGGTCGGTCATCCGGCGCACCCGGGCGTCGATCTCGGCCTGGTCGAGCTTGCCGGCCATCCCGGCCGCCTCGGTGCCCTCCTCGTCGGAGTAGCCGAACACGCCGACCGCGTCGAGTCGCCCCTCGACCAGGAAGCGCTCGAGCTCGGCGACGTCGTCCTCGGTCTCGCCGGGGAACCCGAGGATGACGTTGGTGCGGAACCCGGCGGTGGGCGCCAGCGCCCGGGCCCGCTCGACGAGCGCGAGGAAGTCGTCGGTGCCGCCGAACCGGCGCATGCGGCGCAGCAGACCCGGCGAGGAGTGCTGGAACGACAGGTCGAAGTACGGGGCCACGCCGTCCGTGCCCGCGATGACCTCCAGCAGGCCCGGCCGGAGCTCGGCCGGCTGCAGGTAGGCCACCCGCACCCGGGCGATGCCCTCGACCGCGGCGAGCTGCGGCAGCAGCCGCTCCAGGGAGCGCAGGTCGCCGAGGTCCTTGCCGTACGAGGTCGAGTTCTCGCTGACCAGCACCAGCTCGGTCAGGCCCTGCGCGGCCAGCCACTGCGCCTCGCCGAGCACCTCGGCGGGCGGCCGGGAGACGAACGCGCCGCGGAAGGCGGGGATGGCGCAGAACGCGCACCGCCGATCGCAGCCGGACGCCAGTTTCAGCGCGGCGGAGGGACCGCTCGCCAGCCGGCGGCGCTGCACCCAGCCGTGGCCGGGGATGGCGGGCGCGTCGTCGCCGATCACCACCGCGGTGCGCGCCACCGGGCTGATCGGCAGCAGCGTGCGCCGGTCCCGCGGGTCGTGCGGCACCAGCGGCCGGCCGGTGAGGACGTCGTCGAGCCGGTCGCCGATCGCCCCGTAGTCGTCGAAGCCCAGGACGGTGGCCTCGGGGAGCGCGCCGGCCAGCTCGGAGCCGTACCGCTCGGCCATGCACCCGACGGCGACGACCGAGGCGCCGGAGTCGGTGGCGGCGAGGATCGCGTCGACGGAGTCCTTCTTGGCCGACTCGATGAAGCCGCAGGTGTTCACCAGGACGGCGTCGGCCTCGTCGGCGTCCTCGACGAGCTCGTAGCCACCGGCGGCCAGCCGACCGGCCAGCTCCTCCGAGTCGACCTCGTTGCGGGCGCAGCCGAGGGTCACCACCGCCACCTTGCGGGCGGGGTCGGGCGGAGCTGTCACCGGTCCATCGTAGTCGGCTCGCCGCCCCCTGCCGGGGGGGGGGGGGGGGGGGGGGGGGGGGGGGGGGGGGGGGGGGGGGCGGGGCGCGCGGGGCGGGCCGGGCGGCGGGCGGCGCGGGGGGCGCGCCCGG